>JAIOQL010000311.1 GCA_021413405.1 Leptospira sp. | reverse complement strand
GGAAACAAAAAAGACTTCTTCTTTTGAAATTTTTCTGAAACGGCAGGACTACGAATATATTCCTTCTGCTTATACCGTCCGGGATAAATCAGTTTATCATTACGCAGAAGCGAAAGGGAAACTCCGGGACAATGATGATGTCCTGTTTCCGGTCTCTCTCAACTATTACAATTATGAAAAAAATTTTCGGATTGAGGCATCCTATTTCAAAGTAGATATATCCTCTGCTAAAACTTTCTATCAGTATCCTGTTGGTGACTATAGAACCGGCTCCAGTGTTCTTGCTTTGCATGAATCTCAGTTTCTGCCTACAGTACGATCCGAAGCTGAATTAAATTTCCTGAAACTTTTTAAACCAGGAGAGAACTCCGGTTTTCAACTCGGGGCAGGGGTCAGGAACATAAATAAATACCAGTCATACAATACAGATTATCAGTTTGTGGATGAACGGATCAAAACCTACGGCCCCCAATTAGTTTTGAAATTCTCACAGAACCTGACTGAAAAATTATCCTTGAACGGCGGACTCGATATTTTCTATGCAGAAGGCAAAAGAACCTATAATTACCAGTTTGGAATTGTCAATAATTTGACTGATTATTCCTATAATAGGATTTATGGCAATCCCGGTACAACAGGATTATTCAGGGGTTATGAAGCAGACCTATCACTGTCGTATAACGTACAACCCAGCGTAAAATTATTCGTTGGGTACAGTTATATCTATTCTTTTTTTTCCTATCGCAAGGATTACGGCTACTACGTCTACTTTTCGAATAACAGAAATTATTTCGTCAATTCAATTCATCCGGGGAGTCCGGAAATCCTGAGAGGGTTCTACCTCGGAGCCTCGGTGAGTTTCTGACCATGAAGAATCTGACTGCACAAATTCGGAATAATTTTAGTCGGGCCAAGATTATTTTCCTTTCGCTCATGATTTTTTACGGATTTCCGCAAACAAAATTATTTGCAGAAGAAAAACCGGATTCTCCCAAAAGTAAAAATAATTTCGAACTGACCCTCAAACGGCAGAGGTATGAATATATTCCGTATGAATATACGAGCTATGGACCAATGCAACAGGCAAATTATTCTTCGTTTTCCCAAACCACAGATGATTTGAAACGGAATACCAAAAATATAATTCCATTAAATTTATCGTATTACAATTATGATAAGAACTTCAGAATTGAAGCATCGTATTTCAAAATAAAACTTTCAGATGCAGAGTTCACTTCAAAGCAGGCGGGAATAGACTATTACAATTCGGCCCACTATTATTCAGAAGCGAAACGCCCGGTTTTGCCTCTTGTCAGGAGTGAATTTGAATTGAATGTTTTTAAAATATTTATTCCGGGAGAAAACCTGGAAGTTCAGATAGGAGGAGGAATCCGGAATATCAATAAAACTTCTACCAATACAAGGATTGATGATTCTTTTTATTCAAATATAAATACCTATGGCCCTCAACTCGTATCAAAAATCCAATGGAGATTTATTGAAAACTGGAGTCTTGCACTGGGAGCCGATGTATTCTATACTGCCGGGAAGCAGGAATTTCGCCACAATTCCCTCAACGGACCATATTCTGTTACAGTCGCTGCTGATGTAAACAGATCAGTTGGAGTGTTTCGTGGATATGAGGCAGACGTTGGTATATCCTATTCCATTTCTGAAAACTGCAGATTATCATTTGGATTCAACCAGATCTCTTCTTATTTTGCATACTCTGCCTATTCAGGCTATTTGGGCTCAAAGAACCCTGCAAAAAATCCATACAACATAACATACAGTGCCTCCGGTTCCTACCCGGATTTCCCTCGCAGGGTCGGAGGATACGAATATCTCAGGGGCTATTATTTCGGATTAACAATCGGATTCTGAAAAACTCCGGATCAATCAGTGATAGCCAATCCATCCCGATACATATCTTGACGATAAAAATGACCTTCATTCCAGTACAATTACTATCCAAAATAATCTTTTATAAAGACCTTTGGGGATAGTAATGATTAATTAAATTTTCACCAATAGTTTTTTTTAGAACTTTTTTGATGAAAAAAGTCCAATATTCAAGTTTGTTTGATGCTTAAATATTTTTCAATTTTATTGATTTCGTTCTTTCTGGAAGGGGGTGTTGACCGGCTAATAGCATTTGCCCTCGAAGGACCGTTTAACCACCAATCCGTTACACTCGACGCGATCAAACGATTTGAAAGGAAGCATGGATTCGAATTAAATTTTCTTTGTACAGCAGCGATCATCGAACAAATTACTTATAGTGATGCTTATTTTCCGAAGTTTGATTCATATCATTGCGATAATAATAATATCCTCGGATGCTCCTACCGTTTCAGACAAGTTATAGATGAATCGGAAAAAACACCTGATTTAACATCGGGGCTGGTGAAATTTGCAATAGGACTACATATAATTCATGATATGTATGCGCACAGCAACTGGGTAGAGAATTTTGAATTCAGTATGATACTTCCGCCGGTCGATCTGTTCAATGCCTTCCCGCCTCCGCATTGGCTTCAAACAGGTTTTTATCCGGATATTTTTATTGAAAATCCTGAGGCACAAGCCAATTGCTTCACTAAAGACGGAAATGTAATAAAAAACTTTATTTATGGCGCCACTCACGGATGTCTGAATAAAGATTCCTGGGATTCCTTTCGCGGTGGAATGTTAGTTCCAAATAGTGCAATTTCATACCACACTCTGGCGGGAGAATATGCAATCCGGCATACAGAAAAAGCATTTGAAACATATTTTTTAAAAAATCCGAAGTTTAAAATGTGCATTGTGCCAAGAACTACTGGAACCGGGTGCAATTCCGCAATTTCAGAGATAATCACGCGGCAAAACTAAATCGTAAGCCGGGAGAACCAGATGCACCCAAGGCAACGCACGCGAAACCGGTGACGCCAGGTTTTTCGCATTTGCAAGGCCATTTGTGGGAGGTTTCAAAAAAGGATATTTCATTATTGAACCGGGCGAAGGGCACAAATCTCTTTTTGTGGATCACCAAGTTCCCCGGGGACGTCCATTGGGAAGACACGGATCAATGCGGAAATCATTCCTGAATTTTATTCATTTTTGTGCGAAGCACGTACATCTTCATTCAATACGAAAGAAGTAACACTTAAGAATTATGCAACGCTAAAAAAGAACCTGGTCAAAGACTATCCGATCACACCGTAAAATGTTTTATGTGTAGATATAAAATATTCCGGAAAATTTACAGGAAGACTGACTACGTTTTTATTCGATCATCATAAACAGATTGATACTGCAATGCCTATTTGCGGATCTGGGATGTAAAAAATCGGGATTGTTTATTGATTGAATTTATTTTGATTTGGGGCAAAAGACCTTGACAAACCGAATATTGAAAATAAATTTTTGATCGATTGTCAGTTTAGGTCCGTTAGAACAATCAAATGCAACTTCTGAACATGGCATCGATAAGAATTTCTTTTATATTATCTATTTCTTTATTCGCGATCAATTGCAATCCACAAAAACTAAACGGGTTCTGCGATCCGAATGGCAATTTGTTTAAGCAAACGTTAGGCTTGAAATTTCTGATCGGGGAAGGCGCCGGATTTTGCGGAGTTAATGTAATTCCATTGCCAGTTATCACTTCTATATCGACAACGAGCGGGATCGAAGGGGATTCCATTACAATTCGCGGAGGAAATTTCAGTCCCGGTTCGAGAGTTGTTTTTGCAGGAAATATCCAGGCTACGATCACATCTTTTTCTAACACGGAGATGTCAGTTAAAATTCCAGACAATGCAAAATCAGGAGCGATCCGCGTGGAAACATTTTCCGGTTCCGCGTTAAGCCAGGAAGTTTTCACTGTGTACCGTTATTTCGTGTACATTCCGGCCGGAACGAATATGGAAACTTACAAATTTAATCCAAATACAGGATCTATGACTGCAACTACATCGTCTCCTATTGTTTCCCTTCTAGTAGGCGGCTTTTTCAGTCCAAACGGGAAATTCATGTATGGGACAATAAATGCCGGGTCCAATAATGTAAAGAGCTACATTGTGAATCCAGCGACCGGGACGCTGACCCCGACTTCCATTCCGGTCTCCTCGGCAAATAATTATCCGGTTTACATTGCTTTTCATCCGAGCGGACGATTTTTGTACACTGGCAATTACAACACCGTTGATGTTTCTGCGTTTTCTATTGATCAGACCACGGGGAATCTCACAAAAATCGGGGACTTTGCAAGTTCCTGTGGTTGCTCAAATCTGGCGCAACTGCAAGTAACTCCGGATGAAAAATATCTTTATGTTACAGGAAACTCCGCAGACACGATTGTACAGTTTTCGATAAATCAATCAACCGGTGCGCTTTCCGTAATCGGAAATCTTTCCGTAGCTGTTGGTGTGGATTCAGTTTTTGTTGACCCATCATCTTCTTTTGTCTACGCGGTCGCCAATACCAATTTTGTCGTCGGTACGAGTATCAATAAAAATACAGGTGCGCTTACTTCGCTTTCCGGTTCGCCTTTTGCCGGGACACCCGGAAATTTCAGAGGAGCGATGCATCCAAACGGGAAATATCTTTATACAGTGAATATCGGCG
Source organism: Leptospira sp. (assembly GCA_021413405.1). Classification (GTDB taxonomy): domain Bacteria; phylum Spirochaetota; class Leptospiria; order Leptospirales; family Leptospiraceae; genus JAIOQL01. Next base: position 1,324 of record JAIOQL010000311.1, on the reverse strand, counting down.
GAGCATTGCTTGCTAAGCATGACATTGCATCGACCGGAGCATTGTCATCTCCTACGACGATTTCTTTTGGAACAAATCTGCAATTCATAACTATCGATCCCGCGGGAAAATTCGGATTTGTCAATAGCGGAGCCGGTCCAAATTTTTATGTAGTTTCCATTGATCAGAATAACGGAACAACGACATTGATAAACGGAAATCCGTTTGTGACGAGCGCAACCCCGGGATTTATTTCAGTTACAAGAATCGCCCAATAGATTTTTTCTTTTAATTTTCGCTTTCTCTTTTTTGAAAATAATTTCTATTTGGCTTTCGAAACAAAAAACAGGGATCATTCCGGACAAATATGAAAGATAGCAAAATTAGAACAAAATCGGACGTAATTCTAATCGGGGCTGGAATCATGAGTTCTACTCTCGGTGTTCTTTTGAAGGAACTGGATCCATCACTCACGATCACAGTTCTCGAAAGACTCGATGCACCGGCACGGGAAAGTTCAAATGCGTGGAACAATGCAGGTACCGGGCACTCTGCATTTTGTGAACTGAATTATACCCCCGAAAAACCGGACGGATCGATCGAAATAGAAAAGGCACTTCACATTGCAGAATCTTTCGAGATATCAAAAGAATTCTGGGCCTATCTCGTTGGTGAAAAACATATTATTCCACCAAAGAAATTCATCCATTCAGTGCCACATTACAGTTTTGTCTGGGGCGAAGAGAATGTGACTTTCTTGAAAAAACGATATGACGCTCTCGTCAAGGAGCCACTTTTCGAACCTCTCATTTATTCAGAAGGCAGAAACCAGCTTACTGAATGGATGCCACTCGTTATGCACGGACGGGATCCAAATATTCCGGTTGCAGGGACGCGGATGGATCTGGGCACAGATGTGAATTTTGGAACTCTTTCACGAGCAATGATATCCTATCTCGCCACTTTGCCAAGAGTGTCTGTAAAGTTTTTCGAAGAAGTGAAAGATCTGGAAAGAGAAAAGAACGGTCTCTGGAATCTCACTTCTACAAATCTGGAAACTCACATGATAGAGCATCATGAAGCAAATTTTATATTTATTGGTGCAGGTGGTGGATCTCTCCCGCTCCTCGAAAAATCTGATATCCCGGAAGCTGCCGGGTATGGCGGTTTCCCGATCAGCGGTCAATGGCTCAGATGCAAAAACCCGGAAGTGATTGAAACCCATTTTGCAAAAGTTTATGGAAAAGCAACGGTCGGAACTCCACCGATGTCTGTTCCGCATCTCGATACACGGATCATTGACGGAAAAAAAGAATTGTTATATGGACCCTATGCCGGGTTCACA
>JAIOQL010000183.1 GCA_021413405.1 Leptospira sp. | reverse complement strand
GTTGACAATTCGTGGACGGTCATCTGCACTCCTAATCCCCAGTTTATCAAAATCTTCAAGACGGTAAAAAATTCCCTGGACTTCAAATTTTTTGAGTCTGTTTATATCCTCGCCTGAGGCATTCTCCTTACTATGAATAAGTATCTGTCCGTCTTTATTGTAAAAATCGATCGGAATGATGTTGTTTTCGCGAAACGACTGGATCACATCTTCGGTGAAGTCAAATTGCTTAAAGCCTTCTTTATTAGTTGGTGGTGTATTACTTGCTGCCATTTCTATTGTACGATATAAATCTATTCTTCAAATTAACTTAAAATAAAGCGGCCCGGTCGCGGCAAAAACTTTTTTACCCGACAACTGCCGATTCCGCGCTCTTCTTTTTATTATCGACTGACTTAGGCCTTCAAATCCATCTCAAAATTTCTCTCCCGGGGTATTTTGTTCCTTCCGGCTCAATGCTTCCGAACATGAGAATGATTCTATTTATACTTATCAGGCCTCAATTGTCCGAAATCCGGGGATCCATAGAAATATGATCAAGTATTGTTCTATTCATAACAGAATACCATAGAGGTGGAAAAAGGGATAAGAGCATCATTCCCGGATATCCTGTCGGTAGTTGCGGGCTTTCGGAAAAATGCCTCAATAATTGGTATTTCCTCGTTGCATCCGAATGATGATCGGAATGCCTGGTTAGCTCAAATAGTAGAGCTCTGCCGAGTGTGTGATTGGAATTCCAGGAGTGGGAAGGTCTCATTTTTTCATATCGTCCGACAGAAGTCTCCTTCCTCATCAATCCGTAGTGTTCTATATAATTTACCATTTCAAGGAGTGTAATGCCGATCGCGGCAGAAACACAAAAACTCGTAGCTGCTAAACCACCGAATAATAAATAGATCAGATAAATAAAACCGGCCTGGATAGCAATAAATTGAATGATCTGATTCTGAACTGAATAAACACGAATATTTTTCGCTCGTAACCGCCTGGCTTCTATTTGCCATGCAGAAATAAAACTGAAAATTACGGACCTGACTATGAAAAAATATACATTTTCATTAATTCTGGCTGTAGCCGGATCTTGATTTGTAGAGACATTCTGGTGATGCCCTTTATTGTGCTCGATAAAAAAGTGCATGTAGAGTGAAGTTAACAGCAACATCTTTGCAAAAATCCGCTCAAATCTTTTTTTCCTGTGTCCCAGCTCATGTGCAACATTGATCCCCAAAACCCCGCAAGACATTCCAACACTGACAATCACACCGAAGAGCTCCATTGAATTTAAATGACCGGAAGATATTATAGACGATGCATAGAAAACAAGACTGAACTGAACCGGGACGGAAAAGTACAATAATATATCATATATCCGGCTGTGCTGAATCCTCGTTTCTTCCGATGGAGCAAGATTTGCAACAGATCCCGTGAAAAACAATTCTAAAATAGGCAGGACTCCAAACATGAAGATTGGAGCTATGAACAAAAAATATCCCCGCAAATAAATTGCAATAAAGGATAAGAATGGAATTATATATCCGGCAAGATATTTAGTTGAACTCATTCCCTGCCTTTGCCAATGCAATTTGCAAAAGCCAACAAAGCTCCGCCAAGGAAAGCCTGAAAAAATCCTGGCACTCCTATCATGTTCGGAGCAAGCTTTGCAATTAAAATAAGGACCAAGGCGTTTATGACAAGGCCCGCAATACCCAATGTCAGATAATAAATAATAGCACCGACGCCGAGAGTAAAAATCAAGATCAGTTTACGGATTGCGAAATTGAGCGCGCCAAAAACCAATACAACGATAATTGCATCGACTGTATCACCTTTGATTCTGAATTGGCTGTCAATGAACGGGAACAGGAATATTACAGTGAGAACCTGCAGGACAAGAGAATAAATGAAATATTTCATACCTTTCTTTCTATTAAATAATAGTCATAATAGCAAGAAATTTTCAGACTGAACATTGAAAACGGTATGATACCAATTCCCGAAATATTAGAGATTTTGCGAACAGTGGACCTGTTCACTGAGACTCCGGAGGCTTCCCTTCTCGAAATTGCAAAATCCTTAAAGGAGGAGAGATTTCGGACCGGTCAGAATATTATTCGCAAAGGTGATTCCGGGACCTGTATGTATATCATATATTCCGGCCGGGTATATGTTCACTTTGATGACCATAAAGTAGCTGAAATCGGTTCTAAGCATACATTCGGAGAATTTTCACTTCTTAATTCTGAACCCAGAAATGCTTCAATCAGTGCATTGGAG
>JAIOQL010000211.1 GCA_021413405.1 Leptospira sp. | reverse complement strand
ATTCCATATGCCAGTGCTAAATTTCTCGAATCATATTTACCGGATTCAAACCCGCGTTCCTTTGTATCAATCTGTTGTGTTCCATTCCCAAAAATCCCTTCTCCCTGAAGGTACTGCCAGTTAATTGTTTCAAACCGGAATCCTCCCCTGGAAAACTTTGCAGTCACATTGTAAGTTTCTTCCTGGGAAACATTATATCCGGGAGACCAGAAATAACCGATAGATTTGCTATCAGGTTTACAGGTTGAATCGCCGCACGCCTTTCTTCCGTAATAGTACACAGGATCATAATGATAATTATAGTTTGGATTTGCTTTTGTCGCCCCGTTATTCGGAGGATCGAGTCCTTGTATCCCGCCAAAATTCGGTCCATCTGTTTTGTAATAGTATCCACCAACACTATACTGGATCGGATTTTCGCCACCGGATGTTCCTCGTGCAGAAAAACTTGCAGATGCTCCTGGATTTGTGTATTTCTTCTCATATGTGCCGTACGTAGCGTCTATATGATTTCCCGGGTTTGTTTCACCATCCTTCGTTATGATGTTTATAATACCATTAAACGCATTCGCACCATACAGTGCAGATGCAGGACCGGATACCACTTCAATTCTCTCAATATTTGCCAGAGGGAACCGGACGCTCCCACCGAGCATTGCATTCTCATACCACATAAACAGCCGCCGGAGCATCTTTGATTTTCGTTTTCGTCCGAGTAGCGGTTACAACTTCCTGATTTTCCAGAAGCTTAAAAACTGCTTCTGCTTCCGCTTTCACATCCTCGCGTCGCGTGTTAAATTTAATATCCTTGCTGATTGGGGATGATGCAACATATTCATTTATGTTTTCCCTTCTCTCTTTTTTTTGCGAATTCAGCTTTATCCGGGTGAGGATTTTTGCGACAAACTTGGTGATTATTTTGCTGTCATCCTCTTTTGTTTCTTCATCCGGAAGTCTGATTCCTTCAAGACCCTCGAGTTCATCAGAAACATTCAACGCATCTATCATAAAACCTGTTTCAGGATTATAGATCTGGCAGTAAAGATTCAGGTTAACCCCGGCATTTTTCCTGTAGTAGCCTGTAATGAAAACACTCCCCTCTTCCGATTTCAATTTTGATAGAATTTCTTCTGTTCCTGCCGTCGAATCAACCGACCGGACTTCGAATCCGTCCAAACCAAAATTCCGGGAAAGCTCGCCTTCGATTTTTTCCTTAACAGAAGAATCGGGTTGTGATTTATAAGGAAGAAATGTTCCGATAATGATCTTTCTTTTTGACCTGTCCTGAGAAAAAACAGGACCCGGAATAAGATGAACCAATAAAATCAGTAAGCCTGTATACCAAAGCAGATTTGCATTTAACAATTTCAATTTATTGCACCCCTGATCATTCTGATCACCTGTTTATTTACTGATTTTTTCTTTTAATATACGGATTGCTTCCTGCTTCTTGTAAGAAAGCCGGAGATATTCCGAAGCTTCCTTGTTTCCCGGATCGAGCAGAAGTACATCTTCAAAACTTTTTATTGCTGTTTCGTAATCACGATTATTGTAACTTTTAATTCCTTCATTTACAAAATTAGGAACTTTGGATATTTCATGACTTCTCGTAGATGCAAGGTCGGCACTTGCTTTTGCGTTAGACGGCAATGTTCGTAGTGCAGCAAGATACATCTTGATTGCATCGAAAAATTTTGAGCCCCTTGCAAAATTATTTCCGGATGCTCTTTCCTGCTCGCTCTGACCGAGAAGAGATTTATCATATCCTTCCCTTGCAACGGAAAGATTCGAATTGATGCTGAGTATTCTCTGGTAGTCCGCCCGGGATTGGGAAAAACGTCCTTCCTTGAAGTGCTTTTCGGCAGAAGCCAATAATTTCTTGGTTTCGGTTCCGGTTAATTTTTCAATTACGAGTTCTTTGTAAGCGGAAGCGGCAAAATTTTTCGGATCTTTTTTCAGTATGCTTTCAAAAATAATTTGAGCGGATTTCAATTTCCCTTCGTTTAATTTCCCGACGCCTGCCGTGAACAACCGGGTAAGCTTTGCCCTTTCTATGATTCCTTCCGGGACATTGATTCCAGAATCTTTCGCATAACCTTCATTCAGATAAAATGAGGACTGATCCGGAAGCTGAACTCTTTCTTTCTGACAGGAGGATTCACCTGAAAGTATCCGGTCTGCCATCTGTCCTGTGAGCACCCCAATTTTACTGTAGTCAGGGCTGATCCCGAAAGTGGCCCCCACCTTTACAAGGGTTGTGAAACTGGTCATCAGTATGATTTTATTTTTTTTACAGAAATCTGACAAAAGATCAAACTGGGTTTTACCATACAACGGATCACTTACCATATAAAAAGCATCTGCCTTGCCCTTGATATCATCGAGTGAGGAAGAAAATTCATTTTGTGACGTAAGTTTCTTTTTATGGTAATACAATTTATATTTAAGATCTGTGTATTCCCCTTCACTCGCTGAATATTCACCTTCTGGTGTTGAATAAAAGGAATAGACTCCTTTGGAATCGGGATTGATGTCCTTGAGAGTCTGAAAAAATTCCCCAACGGAAATATCCATACTCACCCCACAAATATTTCCTGTTTCGAGTGAGAGGGACTTTGGTGAATTCACCATTGAAAAAATCAGTGGAGTTTTTTTCAGATGTTCTCTCGCAACCTTGGCAGCAGCTCCACCAATCGCAATGAATAGCGGAACTCCTGTTGACTCCAGCTCCCGGAAATATAAAGAAAGATCCGGTTGTTCGGATGTCAGAATATCGAGATAGCTGACTTTAATTTCTGATTTGATTACCGATTGAATCCCATACAAACTCTGTTCGTAAATTGTATTATCCGAAGAAAGGAGAACTTCCACAACTTTGTTTTCCTTTGCTGCAACGGGAAAAGAAAATGCGATGAGAACCACAACAAATAACGGTATCCGGAAGCGTATCATCAGGCGATTGCCTTTCTGTTATTTTCGATTTTCTCAAGATGTTTCAGATTTATCTCTGCCGTCCGGAAAGAGGGGTTGATCTCGAGAGCTTTGATCCATTGATCTCTCGCCAGATCATACTTATTCAGCCGGAAATAGGTGCTGGCCAGATTATTTCTCGCATGGTAATTGTTCGGGGTAACAAATAGAGACCTGTTATAATATTTAACAGCATCATCGAGATTTTTCAGAAGGACACAGCAATTTGCGATTCTAAAAAGAGCATATGCATTGTGATCGTCTTTTTTTAGAATTTTTTCATAACTAAGTTTTGCTGCCCCAAAATTTTTCTTTTCATACTGGGAATCAGCCTTCTTGATGTGAACTTCAAGTTCCTCCATCGAAAGAACACTTTGTTTTTCAAATTCTGAATCATAGGTTCCGCTTCGTTTCACTTCATCGATTGCATGCGCAAGATTATTTGCATTTTTATCGTCAGGGTTCATGTCAAGTGCACGGTTGATCATGATTTCAGCACGTCTGAGTATTTTTAATTCAAGATAAGTTGCAGCGAGATTTACAAGATTCAGGAAATTTCTTGGTTCGCGCAAAAACAAACGCTCCCCTGCATCCACCGCCTCGTTGAACCTGTCAGCCATTCTATATGCATTTGAAAGAACATATACATACTCGTTGTCACCCGGATTCAGACCCAGGTATTGTTCAAAGCATTCGATTGCCTTAGGGATGTCGCCTTTATGAAAATAGAGTTTACCTAAAAGTTTCAGAAGGTCGGGGAATTTAGGATTTGCTTCAAAAAGATTTTCTATTTTATCAAAAGCTTCGTCTTCTTTTCCAGCGGCAACAAGATCATTTCCTTCACTCACCGAATTAACTACATCATACGGAAATTGAGGAAACTGGGTGCTTTCCTCCTCATCCTCCATATAGGAAAGACGCAGAAGCGAAAAATCATCCATGAGTTTTCCGAATTGGAGAACACTCTCTGCAACTGGCCCGATTTGTCCTTTTCCATCTTCTACACGCCGCAAGAATTGAGTTTCGTCTTCGTTGATTACATCATCTCCACCCTTGCTGTTTTTGATCAACAGGTCATCCCTTCCGTCAGACCCCGTGATCACAACGTCTCCCGGCGCAAGCTGAAACATTCTCACATAAAATTTCTCTTCCTGTTCAGGAGTTCCCAACTTACGGAGCCCGAGTTCCTCTTCGAGAAAGGATGCCTTTCCGTCCCGGTAGAGCACAGTCCAGGGGTGTTCGGCATTTATGTAATACATAACCCCGGTTTCATTGTCCACGAGACCCATACAGACAGAAATATACATCGATCCATCAAAGGATATGAACACATTGTGGAGATCCAGGAACCTTTCACGCAGCCAGATTTCCGGGTAAAGCTTCTGGTTTCGTGCCAGCCGGGAACGCATGAGACCTGCATTGAAAACCACTCCAAGAACAAGGGCGCCACCTGCTCCCTGGATAGATTTTCCCATTGCATCACCGTTTATGAAAACTGTGTAGTCCCGGTCACTCAGCCTGATTGTGTCCGTTATGCAAATGTCCCCGCCAATCTGTGATTCCCATTGACGGAATACAAATTTTTTCTTCTGCTCGATCATGAATTCGGTCTTAACATGTGAACTGGAATTGTTATTTGGCTGCAGGGGTTCCAGGAGAAGAGAGGTCAGATAATAGTCCCCGTCCTGGGCAACCTTGAGAGCCTGAACCTGTTGCAGAGTCAAATTCAGTTCTTCGGTTCTCTGCGCAACTTTCAGCTCAAGATTGTGTGTGAAATCCTGAATCTGGGAAGTCATGTGATTGAATGAAGAAGCAAGCTGGCCCAACTCGTCCTTTCCGGTCAGCTTGATCCGGTGATTCAGGTTTCCGTCGCCGATGATCCGGGCTCCTTCCGAAAGTTTGTGTATCGGTCGCGCAAAATAAAATGCGATGTAAAGTGCGATGATGATTCCAAATATAAAGAGAACGCTGGCTACACCCAGAATCGTTGTGCGGATTTGAACGACCGGTTCATAAACCTTGTCCCTGTCGAATTCAAAAACAGCCGTACCGACCCTCATCTTTTCTTTTTTATAATCAATAAAAATCGGATAGGAGAACCTTAGAACAGTCTTGTCTTTCCTCTGTAGCTCCGATAACTCCAAATTTGAGAGCGATGCGAAATATTTCAGATCCCCCCGGTCTGCCATTTTACCGATATTTTTTTCGGACAATTCCGCTACATATTTTCCATCCACATTGACTACATAGGAGTCCAGCAACCCGGAAATGTTGCTTTCTTTCAGTCGGGACAGCGATGTCCGGGTAGCATCATAAGTCTCATTTATCAGCAATTCCTCTGTCGCGAGGTTTGCAATGTTGTTTGCAAGGTTTCTACAAACTTCAAATGTTTTGTCGAGGACCACAGCCTGATTTCTATAGAGTACGATTAGCGAAAGAGGGACTACACAAATCAGAACTATCCCGGTTACGAGAAAAATCATCTTCGTGCGAATTTTAATGTCTGTTAGGCTATGCGCTATCCGGTTGAATTGGGACATACTGACTCCGTTCGAATTGCAAATTTTCCACTTGCTTAAAATCTATGTCAAGCATATACTCCAAAAACGAATTTTAAAAAACAATGGAGGAAAAAAACATTGGCCATAATTCTTTTTATGTTTCTCATAACGCATCCGATTTCTGCCACTGAGCTCATCCCGGTTAAGAATGATTGTAAATTTCTGAATAAAGACTCCATAGAATGCAAAAGAACCCAACAAAAAAAGGAAAGGAAAGGATGCTGCAAACTCCAATATCCGGGAAAGGGATTCGATTATCTTATGACCACTGAAGAAGAATGCCTCGCAAATGAATATTATCATCAGTTTTTGGGTGAGAGAAGCAGCCTATGTCTCGAATGGGAAGATAAAAAGTAATTTGGGATTCTTAAAATCAGCAAAAATCAAATTTAAACGACTGACAGGAAAATATGACATAGCATTCGCTCTTGCGGGTGGGGGTTGCAAGGCTCTATATGCACTCGGAGTGGGCTATAAAATCAGATCCTGGGGCCTTCGCATCCGGGAAATCTCCGGAGTCAGTGCAGGATCAGCCTTTGCGCTTTCCATAATTTCGGAAAATGAAGAAGAAGCCATTGAATATTTTGAAGAAATGGTGAAAAGAAACAAATCAAATTTCAGATGGCTGAACCTCCTCCAGGGGAAACGTCCGTTTCCACACGAAAACATGTACCGGCGGGCAATCAAAAATTCACTTGATCTGGATAAAATAAAGGAAAGCGGCGCAAGGGTTTTTATCCAGGCGATCAAAGCATTTCCCAGAAAACATAAAATGTATAACTTTTGGAACAAATTGAACCTGGTTCCGGCATCTATCAGTGCGGTATTGCTTGACGATCGCGACAAAGAAAGAGGAATTTTGAATAACCGGGTGGCTAAAATCGTAAAAAAATGGAATCTCCAGGAAATCATTTTCACGGAAGAGGATTTTACATATCCCGAAATCGTCGAGCAGATCATCATGAATTCATCATCAGTTCCGCCTGTGGTATCGATGCAACGGATTAAAGGAGAATATTATTTCGACGGGGGTCTCACAAACAATCTTCTCCTCGAAAAATTTTCACCCGGGCTAAAACGCATAGGCGTGTATTACGAAGATTCCACTGTGATCGGAAAGGATCCGGAAATTCTGAAAGGTACATATCTCATCAGACCCAAAAGAAATCTTCCTATAACCAGTTTTGATTATACAAATGCACCAATGGCGAGAGCAACATACGAGCTGGGTAAATGGGAGGCAGAACTGCACAAAGAAAAAATCATGGAATTTCTGAAGAGTTGATCACTCAATAAAAAGCTGAACTGTTCCGGCCGGAATGCAACTTTTATCATACGCTTCCCTGATCAGGCTATAACGGTTGAAAAATTTTTTCTGGATCACTAGTTTCTTTATTCCAATGTCCGCAATGGTCTTGAGATAGCTGCACGCATCTTTTTCTGAACCGGGAATAAATCCTGTCAGCTCATGTATCCGGCGCGGGGTGTATCCGGAATAACCATTTACAAGCGGAGTCCATATTCCTGTTCCAGATGCATTCAGTGCCTGTGTCCACTGATACAATGTCAGGTTCTGTATTTCATCTTCAAAATTATGCGGAAGAAAAATCACCGGCCCATTATCTGAAAAATAGTTTCGATAGACCCCCTTTCCCGGATCAGTGTTGGCCCACGAAGAACCGAAGGATTCGGAAACGGATAGAATAAGAAGTGCGATTAAAACGAATTTTTTTTGCTTATACCTGCTGATAACAGCGAGAGAAAAAAGCAAAAGAAAAAAAGAAGCGACGATTATGAATCTAGAAGGCCCGCGAATTTTATCAAAATACGGAATCCCATGACCGAATATAGTCCAGAAGCCGGTTGAAAAAAGAAAAAATAGAATCCCATAACCCAGGAAAATGAAAACAGGATTTTTGTTTTTTTCCGGATCACGCAATAATCTGAAAATCCCAAATAGAGAGAAACCAAGGGCGAATAACGTAGTGAACGGAAGACCGGCGCTCGATTCTGTTTCTTCGCGGAGAAGCCGTTTTTCAAATTTAGAACCCGGGATTATCTTTGATACAGATTTCTGAAAAATAGTGCCGGCATGCCTGCCTCCCAAAAAAGAAAGTTCAGCGTAGGCAAACTCTGTATTTTCTTTCCGGAGGTTGTGAGCCCTGACCAGCAAAGGTGCAAGAATCAGTATGCTTCCGAGTGCGATGATGCGCAACCATCCCGGTCCGCTCATCCATTGAAATGCAAATGAAACCTGTTCTGCCCGCCGGTATATCGCAATCGCACCTATCGCAAAAAGTAGAGATGCTGAAACAAATAGTATTAGTAGCAGGATGTAGCCTGGAATCAGTGATATCCGCGAAACCTCGCCCGCTATCAGTGAATTCGATTTTATTTTTATATAGAAGCCGGGAATGGAAATTAAAACAGATAAAAAAAGAATGGAGATCGTTCTGAATAAAGATCTGGATTCTTCTTTTGCAAATACCCCTACAATAAAATCAAATCGCCAAAGGAAATAGATGAGAACAGTGAAAAATGCAAGCACCCCATAATAGAAACTCAAATTCAGTTGCAGGAATGAAAAAAGAATCAGAAAATTCGCATAACGCACGACAGAATGTCCACCGGTCAATTCTCCTGACTTCTTTCTGACTGCCAGTTCCTCCATCCTAAAAAGAAACAATGCGATTAGTGGAATGAAGTGACCAAGCAGACGTGGAATCTGTGCGCAATACATCCTGTTCTGGGGACCGGCAGAAAAAATCATAGAGACGATGAGGGCCGGCAGAAGTGCAAACCCCATTTTTTTCATTGAAAAGAAACAGATTATGAAACCGGAAAAAACGATCGAAAAAATTTCGAACTGAACTGATTGGGATATTCCATATCCAAAAATCCTGGCGAATGAATAGGGCAAAAACGACCAAATATTATCGTCCGATAATCCGAGTGTGTTTCTCTCCGGATAAAAAAACGGGTATGTAAAAACTGAGAGCGGTTTACTGGAAAAAATGGACTGGTATTGCCACTCCAATAGCCCGGTGTGAAGTCTTCCGTCACCGAGGTCTCCGGGGATATTTTCAGCCGGGATTCCGGAAATCACAAAAAACGAGATCAATAACCCGGTTACTATAGCAACTATTGCAGTTCTAAACTTTTCCCCGAAGTTCATAATAAAGCATTCTGTCTGACCCGATAAATATGAGTAGGACTTTTTGTTTGACGTATCCCCGGTAATCAATTTTCTGAAGGTATGGTTGTGATTAATGTAGTCTGTGTCGGTGCGCATCCCGACGACGTGGAACTCTCGATGGGCGGAACGGTTCTGAGGATGGTTGAAGCCGGACACAATGTTACATTGGTCGATCTTTCAAATGGAGAACCTACTCCGTTCGGATCAGTAGAAACAAGAAAGAAAGAAAGCGATTCGGCAGCAAAAACATTGGGTGTTTCGCGGATCACGATGGATCTTCCGAACAGGTTCATAGAAGATACAATTGAATCCAGAAAAAAATTGGCCGGGGTTTTCCGGCAATTGAAATGTGAGTATATTTTCACTCACTTTGAATTCGATTCACATCCGGATCACGTCGTTGCATGCCGTCTAACAGAAGCCGCCCGTTTTTATTCAAAACTGACCAATTCAGATATTCCGGGTGAACCATTTTTTCCCGCAAAAATCTTTCATTATTTTCCAAATCATATTAAATTGAGTTTAGAGCCTTCTTTCTGCGTAGACATAACGGGATTTACTGACAAAAAAAAAGCAGCTCTGGAATGCTATAATTCACAATTTATCAGGAATGGTAACGGGAAAGTTATCGAAGATACAATCACTTCAAACCGGTATTTCGGTCTAAGGATTAACAAAACTGCGGCCGAACCATTTTATCAGAGAGATACTCCTGATATCATGGAGCTTGCCGGGTTATTCAGCAAATAAACATTGGATTTTAAATGAAAGAATTAAAAAGCATTACTCTAAGCGAAAATATTTCGTCAATCAAAAGGAAGATCTCTGATTTCAGAAACAAAAAAGAAACTCCAGCAGGTTTCTCTGAATCAGAATTTCAATCCTTAAAAAATGAAATGAGAAGCGAAATTGCAGGATTGGCCGGATTTGATTCTACGGACATTCCGTTCATTGTCACCGGGCATCAGCCTGATTTTCATCATCCTGGAATCCTGTTCAAAGATCTTCTTGCATCAAGGATAGCAAACGAAACCGGGGGAAAGGCAATTCATCTCATCGTGG
>JAIOQL010000210.1 GCA_021413405.1 Leptospira sp. | reverse complement strand
TACTGCGGGTAGCTCCGAGGATCGGGATCGCGAAGGGAACGAATCCGGAAAAGATTGAAAAGCAGCTTATGGAAAAATTTCCGCAGAAAAATTGGCGATCACTCGGGATGGGGCTCACGTTTCTCGGACGGGAAATTTGCAGGCCTACAAATCCTAAGTGCGGAGAATGCCCGGTGAATAAATATTGTGAATATCACATACAAAACGGTTAGGGGATACAAATATGGCGAAACGTTCTGCATTAATACTTGGAAGCACCGGCCTGATCGGCGGTCATTGCCTGGATTATCTGCTCGAAGATGATTCTTACGGAACTGTAATAGTTGCCGTGCGGAAAGAAACGAAAAGAAAACATAAAAAATTAAAACAGGTAGTTGTTGATTTCGAAAATCTGGAGAAGAGAAAAGAAGTTTTCAAAGTGAATGATGTTTTTTGCTGTCTTGGAACAACAATCAGAAAGGCTGGCTCCCAGGAACAATTCCGGAAAGTGGATCTGGAATATCCGGTGCGCGCTGCGGAACTTTCGGCAAAAAATGGAGTAAAGCAATTTTCAATCGTAAGTGCAATGGGGGCCGATCGTAAGTCGATGATTTTTTACAACCGGATTAAGGGAGAAGTAGAATCTGAAATACAGAAATTTCCATTTTCTTCGGTCATGATTTTCCGACCTTCCCTTTTGACCGGGGAACGCGAAGAAGTCCGTTCGGGCGAAAAACTGGGCGAGACAATTTCAAATGTTCTTTCGTTCGCATTCATAGGTCCATTCGCGACTTACCGCCCGATTGAAGGAAAAGCAGTTGCTCATGCGATGGTTCTGGAATCAAAAAAAAATGTCCCCGGTAAGCGTATCTATGAATCCGGAGAGATCAGGAAAATTTCTGAGGCTGGTTGAATTTTGCCTATAGGAAATTAATCTTCCAGCGAACCTGATCTGGCCTTATTCTGGATGATTATGAAATCTCCGGGATCGGCTTTCCCGGAAAGACTTTTGTATTTCCCGGAAGAATCCACCGTTTCAACGATCTCAATTTTTTCTTTTGTTCCATTTTTTTTGAGCATATAAGGAGAGGAGCCTTTCCTGATCCGGTTGAGATTGATCCCCCAGCTTATAAACTCATTTCCAATAGAAAGCAAAACAACCGATGCAACCGAATTTTTTTCGGTAACTGGTTTTTTGAATTCTTCTGATCCTTCCAGATTCATCGCAGGTATCATCGTGACCGAATCCGGGGATTTTTGAGAAACCTCAAATTCAAGATGATCACAATCAAATCCGCGAATGAGCACCCATCGCTTTCCTATTTCCTGTGCGCCGTAAACAGAACAAAAAACAGGATTCAGAATAATTTTACCGGAAGGAAGAATTTTCCATTTACCAGAATATCTTGTTTCTTCCCAATTTCGAAGATTATTGAAACTAATCCTCGTCATTACAAATTTTCCGGAACCGGAATTTTCATACAAATAAAGTTCTTTTGCATCAAAGCCATTTGGAAGTTTCTGAACAGTGGAGAACCATTCACCACTTTCCCAGCCCCGGGCCAAATCGATCGCGGGACATGGAAGACTCGAAACAATGATCGCCAGAAAAAAAGGAAGTCCTGAATGTGCTAATTTAAATTTCATCCTGTATTTAGTGCCAATTTATTAATTTACAAATTTCTTTACAGTCGAAAATGATAGAACGAAAGTGAGTTAAGAGAAGAAATGAAACAAAAAGTCCTGAAATCCATCATCCGGTTCTTTGCAGCGCTCCTCCTTATTTCATTAATGAGCTCCGGATGTATTTATTCTCCATCCAACACAAAATCATCCAAGAGCGACAACCTGATTCTGCTCGCACTCGTTTTATATCTTTCCGGCAGCAATTCCTGCAATAACAATGCCGGTTCCTTCTGGGCAAGAAATGTCACAACGAACAAGTCCTATTGTGTAAGTGCAACAAAGGTAGCAACAGGCAGCTCAATCGATATCTATCTTGAGAATGGCCTATCAACTTCTCTCAACTACCAGACAGTGGCAACAACGTTCGATAACCAGATTGGTCCCATTGAAAAACTGGCATTCGGTCCGGTTTCAGATATTAACAAAGATGGTAAAATCACTGCTTTGATTCTCGATATTAAAGATGGCGCAACATCCGGATCTTCTTTCGTCGCAGGCTTTTTTGATCCGGTAAATTTTTATCAGGATGGATCAATCGGCAGTCTTCGCTCCAATCAAAGGGAAATGCTTTATATGGATGGAAAGGAACTGATGAATCTCAGGACATCTGATCTTGCCAATGGAAAACCAGATACGTTTTTATCCACGATGGCACATGAATTTCAGCACCTGACCCGATTTCAATATGAGCTGATTGCAGATGCGACCGATGACACATGGATCAACGAGGGAACAAGCGAAGTAGCAAGTGACCTGACCGGATATGGAAATGCAAGCACGAGTTCTTCAGTGCAACAGCAGACAGCGAGAATCTCCTGCTATACGGGATCTTCTTCCGGTTGCTCTACCGGGATAAGCGGAACTTCCATTTTCAACTGGAGCAATTCTCTCAAAAATTATGCGCTCGCATATACATTTATGAAATACATTGTCGGAAATTCCGGTTCAACGGCAACAGCCAGGTATGCATTTACAAAGAATTCTGTTGTCGGAACAAGTGCCGGAATTCGCGCATCTACAGCATCAAACCTGATGGACGTATTCAAATCGATAACACCGCCGACATGCACTCAGGCTGTAATCAATCCATCCAGCTCCAATCAGGATATGTTCAAACGGATGTATGCATCTTTTTTGGGGCAGACAGCATCCTACACTCTGACGGATAGTTCAAATGTGTTTTTCGGCAATACAACAGCCTTATCCAATATCAATACCGCACAGGTGAATTGCCCGTTACCAACAGACCTTACAAATGCGGTGTCTCCTAACGTTTCCATAACGTCTCCTCTTTTCCCAACGTCGAACAATGGGCCAGCGTCGTTCTCAATAGCCCCTTCTCAAATGGCACGCGTTAGCGGGAATACGACTGGAGTTACAACACCGGGCGCTGATTTTGTGGTGATTAAAAATGGGGCAACCGACTACATTCTTTTCAATGGATCCATTACAAGTACGTCGAACCAGACAGGAACTGCTTCTCTTCTCGAACCGATCGTACTTCCTCAGTTTGATCTTTCGGGAACAGATTATGGAATTGCATGTCCTCTTGATCACATTAACCAGGTTCATAAAATTCAACTTCAGACCCTGAGACCAAAAATTTATTCGGCAGATTGAGATTTTCTTTCAGATGTGAAGTCCGAAATGAATCATAAATCTGCCCAAAAGTGTAATTTACAAAAGAAAAAAATCTATTTATTGAAAACCGGATGACAGTTTCCCGGTTTCGGTTTATAGCGAAATCATTGGGTGGCGGGCCCGCCCCGCCCGAGTTGGCTACTCGTTACACATAAGTTACTTGTACTTAGAGCCGGTCTCAAAACCTGCTTGTACTTAAATTAGGAAATTATGATATGTCCGAATGGACAAGTATTATTCAGCAATCCC
>JAIOQL010000209.1 GCA_021413405.1 Leptospira sp. | reverse complement strand
AGATTCCCGATTGGTGTCCCGAAATCTTGCCGGCAAATTGAGACGATACCCTGGGAATTGATGTATACATCTCTTGCAAGGTGCCAGCAAAACTCCCGCTTAACCGGCGTCAGATCGCTGACTCTTTTTTCAGGCATCAGTTCCACATAACGGTTATATTTTTGGAGCACTATATTGATCCCTCTTTTCTCAAAAAAATCGAAGTAGTTTTCAATTTCATCTTCTACTTCTGTCATTTTCAGAATCTGGACGTGAAGGTTTTCTTTAGGCAATATGTCCGAAAGTGCGTCGATGTTATCCAGAATTTTCGGGAGAGAGGATTTCCCGTAGATTTCAGAATATTTTTTTTCGTTAAGCGTACTCAAATTAATAATGAATGAAAGTTTTTTTCTGTCTTCTTCCGGCAATCCGGAAATGAAACCGGTCAGGGTTCCGATATCTGTATAAAGTGCAGATTCTATGATCAGCTCTTTGAGATCTCTGAATTTCAACGTTGTTTGAATCAGGTTTTGTATGTCCTTGTGCAGCAGAGGTTCTCCCATGCCGCCGAAACAAACAGTAGATGGAAATGGAAATTCGCTTTCCAGATTGGCGAATAACGTACTTAGAAAAGAAGCGTCTATTGAGTCCCCATCTCTATCATTTTTGATGAACTGCCTCGGACAAAAAGAGCATTTATATTCGCAGCCTCTATAAACTTCAATCTCGATATAGGAAGGACCTTGTCTGAAAATTCCAGGATTTCTGAGAATTGCCGGGAGAATTTCTTTGTATTTAATGTTTCGGTCTATCCGGTAAAGAGATTCCACCATTTTGAGAGACCGGTTGTCTGAAAGAGTGAAATCCAAGCGGTATTGTCTGAGGTCGGGCGGCTCATAGAAGATTTCCACGTCGTAGTTATTTATATTTTTAATCATAAAATCGTGAACTGTCGATTTGATTTCAACAGGAAGAGATGTCATGAATTCCCGCGAAATAAAAACAGGCAGGATTCCTGGCGAAATATTTTCGCTATATGAATATTGGGAAATATACCGTTTGTGGCGGCTCAGTAATTCAGTGGAAAGATCCGGATCAAAAAGGGGACAAATTCCTCGGAAATAAACAAAAAACGCTTCATCCCAATCCGGGTCTCCTGAGCGTGAGGCAGGAAGATTCTCAGTTACTTTTTTTAAAAAAGAAAGTTCCTCTGTGTCGTCTAGTACAGTCGGCGGCCCCCCGGGCAGAGCTGAGATTTTTTTTCCGGAATTAATGAAGACTGGAATTTCTCCAAAAACATTTCTTATCTTGCGAAAAAATTCTCCGATAAATTCTTTTTCAGTTTTTTCTAATGTTTTTAACTGACTTTCCTGAAGAAATATCGCTACTGAAGAGGGATTGTAGTCGGTGTCTTTCATTTTTCAGGTTAGTCAGTCTTGAGCGATTCTTCGGGGATTTCTAATTTATTTTCTTTGATGTAATCCCTATCATAGACTACAATATGAATTTCTTTTCTGCGCTGGAGAAGCCAATCTTCAAATGAACTTTCTTCTTTTTCCCTGTAGAGAATGTTCTGGATTCCTTTTCTTACCAGATCAAGCGGCGTTGGTCTTTTCCCTTCCAGTTTTATTATGCAATACCGCTTTCTTTCATCCCGGAAAATATCTGAAATTTTTTCTTCCTGGAGTTGGGAAGTAACGTTAGCAGTAATCTTACTCATTTTAAAAAGTTCAAATGCAGGGATCCAGTCTACGAGACCACCATGTTGCCGCAAATTCGATTGATTCCTTGGTCCGGCCGCGATGAATTTAAAAGAGGAAGGGTCTTTTTGGACTTCACTCCGAATGCTCGCAAGCTCTTTTGATACCCGGGCTTCTTCTTCGATCGAATTTCCTGAAGGAATGAGAGCAATTTCCCGGTATCTGATCTCAAACCCGACTTTTGATTTGTTAATATAATACCAGTCCTGAATTTCTTTATCACTCGGAAGTTTTGTAGTTACCCGAACCTGTAGAAGCTGGCCTTTTTTTATCTGGTAAGGGAGTTCCGCCACCCACATATCAAATGGCATTCCTGTCTGCTGAGAAATGTTTTTTTCGAAAGCACCACGGTTTGTGATTCCCATGAGTTCCATTCTTTTTTCAATTTCAGTTTCTATTCTCTTCTCATTGACCTGGATTGATTCTTCTTCAGCAGTAATGTCAATGATTGCGCGATTGATCATATGATCCATAAGCTGGGTTTTAAAGGATGCTTTGTGGTTTAGACGTGGAAGAAACTTCGAGATTTTTCTGAATTTGTCCTCTTCATTTTCATAGTCCAGCAATGAAATAGAATGCTTCCCTACGATTGCAAGGATTCTATTTATCGATTCTGCACTTCCGAGAGTTGCAGGAAATATAAAAGAAAGAGCTGAAACC
>JAIOQL010000217.1 GCA_021413405.1 Leptospira sp. | reverse complement strand
TTAGTTTGTCCGACTGGAATTTTTTAAAAACTGAAATAGAAACATCGGATCTGGTGATAGACTGTAGAGCTCAATCTTCCTACGAAGAGGAAACTGTAAAAGGTTGTTATTATTTTCCTTTTATCAAGAAAGCGTTTGGTTCTGATCCGGAATCGCAGAAAAAGATTTATAATCCTTTGAAACAATTAATGTCTATTGCTGACAAAGAGAAAAAATCAAGGATCATCGTATTTGATGAGGGAATGGGGATGTTTGCCGCGCGAATGGTCTACCTCATCAGGGGCATGGGTTTTACTGAAGCGTATCTTCTTGCGCAAAAATGGCCTTTCAATGCAAAAACAGCGAAAGGCGTAAACATTATTGATCCCGAACCTTCCGACAAAGCGAAGGCAATAGCGGGAGTAGTGGATCGTGCTTTTATGGAAAAAAATCTGACTAAATTGCAGATTTTTGACACTAGAACCAGAGAGGAATACGAAGGTAAAATTCCAAGGATGACAAGTCCCGAGGCAGGTACGTTATGCGGCAGACTTCCGGGTTCTTTTCTTTGGGATTGGACGACGTTATACGATCAGGAAGGCATCATTGTAGACAAAGCTGTATTCAACAGAAGGCTTCACGGATTTCCGTTTATGCCGGAGCGGGCGACAGTTATTTATGACTATAACGGAGCCAGATCCGCACTTCTCGCATTGATGCTGAAAGAAGCCGGATACCAGGATGTATATACCTACCAGGGTTCGTGGTTTGAATGGAGAAAATCAAATCTCCCCAAACAGGCTGTATCTCTTTATAAACCGGGAAATGAGCCTGTCCTGGCCGCAGCTCCGAGAGTGGGTGGTCTCGACCGGAAAAAAAACTGAGTTTTTAAAATTTATATGAAAGGAATTATTCTTGCCGGAGGTTCCGGCACGCGCCTTTACCCGGTCACTAAAGTAGTCAGCAAACAGTTGATGCCTGTTTATGATAAACCAATGATTTATTATCCGCTTTCAACACTTATGTTGGCCGGAATCCGGGATATCCTGATTATTTCGACTCCGCAGGACGGCCCTCTGTTCCAGGAATTGCTGGGTGACGGAAAAGAATTAGGAATTCGCATAACGTATGAAATTCAGCCATCCCCGGATGGACTGGCCCAAGCTTTTATCATAGGAGAAAAATTCATAGGAAATGAAAGTTCCTGCCTGATCCTCGGGGATAATATTTTTTATGGTCAGGGGTTTACAGAATCACTAATGGACGCCACAAATCTTCCGGATGGCGGAATAATTTTTGGATATAAAGTAAATGATCCCGAAAGATACGGAGTTGTTGAATTTGATGAGAGTGGAAAAGCATTGGGAATCGAAGAAAAACCTGTCAAGCCCAAATCAAATTATGCAATTCCAGGACTCTATTTTTATGACAAAAATGCTCCGATGTATGCGAAATCACTCAAACCTTCGGCACGTGGAGAGCTGGAAATAACAGATTTGAACCTGGAATATATGAAACGCGGAAAATTAAAAGTAAATCTTCTTGGAAGAGGAATCGCATGGCTCGATACCGGAACTCATGATTCGCTTCTGGAAGCTTCAAACTTCATCGAAGTGATCGAAAAAAGACAGGGATTGAAAATCGGCTGCCTCGAAGAAATTGCGTTCAGAAAAAAATATATAATGCGTGAAGACCTGCTGAAACTTGCAGAACCTCTCAAAAAAAATGGTTACGGACAATATCTCATAAAACTTGCAAATGAAAATAACAGAGACAAAATTTAACGGCCTTTTCATAGTTCAGCCAAAAGTATTCAAGGACGAGAGAGGATTTTTCTTTGAAAGCTGGAGTGATTCTTTTTTCAGGGAAAATAATCTCAATTTCAATTTTATCCAGGACAATCATGCTAAATCCAATGACCCGGGTGTACTGAGAGGACTCCATTTTCAAAAGCCTCCATTCGCACAAACAAAACTTGTTCGCGTAACAAAAGGGGCTGTTTATGATGTAGTCGTTGATCTTAGGAGCAATTCGTCTACTTTCCGCCAATGGTTTGGAATTGAACTTTCCGAGGAGAATTTTTTCCAGTTACTGATCCCCAGGGGTTTTGCACATGGATACCTCGTTCTCCGGCCTGAAACAGAATTTCTATATAAAGTTGATGCGTTGTATAATCCGGAAAGTGAAGGGGGGATAAGCTGGAATGACCCTGAGCTATCGATTGATTGGATGATTCAAAGACCGATACTTTCCAAAAAAGATCTGAGCCTGTCGGCTTTGAAGGACTCACTGGAAATTTTTTAGAATATTCCGGGCGCCCCGGTTCTTTTACAAAGAACCGTCCGGCTGCTTCAGGGTCCGCTTTGCTACCGTTTGCCCATGGCAAACCGCCAGCGACGCCTTTCGCATCCGTGGCGCAAATATAAATTGTAAAATTATTGAGTTAAACCAAGGGATAATATAAAGATCACGATTATCTTCGGATTCTGTAGTGGATTTTGCGATGAACTACTGGAATTCTATGGATCATGAGGATGCGCGCGGAAAATTCAGTTAGAGTTGGTGGAACTCCACGATCATAAAATTTTTCCGCGATGATAGCACTCCAACCAGCCATGTCCAGTAGCAGGAGAAGCGTAAACAACCCCGTTTTTGAAAGCCCCAGATAGTCCGACAGAATATCGAACTCAATCCAATCCTGATTGAATGGTCTGAAATTCTTCTTAACGAGGTCTTTCCCTGGATCCTGAAAACATTTTTTTACTGACTTCCTGCTTCCCAATGCGCCTGACATGATACAGGCTCCATACGTTTTAATCAAAAACTGGAAATAAATTTCTCTTTTTCCTCCTTCTGTGCGCTCCTCGAAATCTTCAAGAAATCTCCTGGGTATAAGCAAAGACGATTGCGTTCTTGGGTGTTCTACCGGGTAAACTGGCATTTTTTCTGATCCATCTATTGAAGTAGCTCGCGTTCATTGCTCAAAACGTAAGAGCTCCTTTATATCAGGTAAAAAAAGTTCACCAAGGATTATATTATTTGAAAAATTTTTTCGAATCTGAGAAAATTTTCAGGTCTTCACAGAATTTATCCTATTGTTAAAATCGCGGGATAATCCTGCTGAAATTTTGTTTCACAGCTGATCGCAACGGGTTAGCGATATTTGATTAAGACCGAAGAATCTCCCGCCATTCCTCCTTTTGTTCTGAACTCATTAATTTTTTTTTCAACGCAAACTTCAGAAATTTTTCCAGAAGATCTTTCGATTTCTTTTGCAGCATTTCAGATTCGGATTCAAAATTGTCAGGAAGATAAAAATTCAGGAAATCATCGACTTCATACATACTAAAATCTTCAAGGAGGATGTCTTCGCCAGATTCCTCATCAGAAAGGTGGCCTAGATAATTCAGGATCAGCGAAAAAATTTCACGATCTGAATCCTGTGAATCTGAGGAGTCAAGATAAAGCCGAAATGCGGTCTCGGACTTTATCCCTTCCATTTTCAGTCCGCATTGATCGATTTTGAAATTTTATCAACAATACCATAGGCAACGGCTTCCTCTGCAGTCATATAGTAATCACGATCGGTATCTTCCCTGATCTTTTCTATTTTTTGGCCGCAGGCTTCCGCAAGAATCTGGTTTAGTGTTTCACGGGTTTTCATTATTTCTTGCGCATGAATTTTTATATCGGAAGCAGGTCCTGTTATCTGTCCGCCGATACTCGGTTGATGTATCATCACTTTTCCATTTGGCCAGACAAACCTTCTTCCTTTTTGCCCTGCGCATAAAAGTAGTGATCCCATTGATGCTGCCATTCCCATGCAAATTGTCGCAACCGGAGATGTGATCATTTTCATTGCATCGTAAATAGCCATACCTGCGGTAACCGAACCACCAGGCGAATTGATATAAAACGTTATTTCTTTTCCAGGTTCGTTAATTTCCAGGTAGAGAAGTTTATTGACTATTTCGCGGGCAGATTCATCCATTACCGGTCCCCAAAGAAATATTTTCCTCTGGTCTAGAAATTTCTTATTTATCTTGCCACCGTTTTTAAATTCTTCAAAAATTTCTGGAACGTTCTCTTCGTTTTCTGCCATTTTTTCCCTCAAATAGTTTTATGATAATGTATTGTTACTTCCGCAAATCCGGATTGGACAAAGTCGTTAGTAACTCTTATTAGACCAGATTTTACTTTTTGAGTTTTATGAAAACTCCAATACATATAAAAATCCCGGCAGTTATATAGAAAAACCGGAAAATACTCATTGGAGGAACAGGTGATTTGATTTGTTTTACTTTGAACGGGGATATATTTGTAAATCGTGATGCCAGAACAGTTTCTGCGGAAGGTTTCCCGGCAGTCTCCCGGAATTTCAGAACGTTAGCATTCTCGGACAGGAGATAATATTTTCTTGCTTCCATTGCAAGGGCGACATCATCGTTTTTGAGCAGTTTGTGTTTTGCTTCGAGGCTCGCATTTTCGTTTTCAAGCCTTTCCACATCCAGTTTAAGAACCCTGAGCCTTGCTTCCAGATCACTTTTTTCCAGAATTCCTGACCGGCTCAGGAGGCAAAAATATACCCCGCTCATGAGGAACGTGAGAAGGGCAATTGTCTTTATCTTAAACGGGATAGCCATTTTATTTTATATTGTAAAAAGTATTTCTCCCTTTATACTTTGATGTGCCGGCGAGTTCTTCTTCAATTCTGAGCAACTCATTGTATTTTGCCATCCTGTCTGTTCTGCAAAGGGATCCTGTTTTGATCTGTCCCGAATTTGTTGCCACTGCAATGTGAGAAATCGTTGTATCTTCCGTCTCTCCGCTTCTGTGACTGACCACAGCTGTATATTTTGCTTTCTTTGCCATCTCGATCGCGGACAACGTTTCCGTGAGACTTCCGATCTGGTTGACCTTTATCAGGATTGAGTTGCATATACCTTCTGAAATTCCTTTTTGCAGCTTCTCGATATTTGTTACGAACAGGTCATCACCAACGAGCTGGATTTTTTTTCCAAGCTTTTCGCTGATCAGTTTCCAGCCTGCCCAGTCGTTCTGGTCAAGCCCGTCTTCTATAGTAATGATCGGATACTTTGCAACCAGTTCTGAATAGTAATTCACAAGTTCTTCACTTGTTTTTTCAGGATTCTGCTCTGCCTTTAGGATATACTTCTTTTTGTCCCTGTCATAGAATTCACTCGAAGCAGCATCGAGACCAATCATTATATCGTCATTAGGCTTATATCCGGCTTTCTTTATTGCTTCAAGGATCACTTCAATTCCTTCCGCATTGCTTTTCAGATCCGGAGCAAATCCTCCTTCGTCGCCTACAGCAGTGCTCAGCCCACGGTCGTGCAGAACCCCTTTCAGTGTGTGAAACACTTCCGCACCCATTCGCAATGCTTCCCGGAATGATGCTGCACTCACCGGGAGGATCATAAACTCCTGAAAATCAATATTATTGTCCGCGTGTGAACCTCCGTTTATGATATTCATCATAGGAACCGGCAGTTCCTGTGCGAAGTTTCCACCTATATACCGGAATAGGGGCAACCGGCAATGCTGTGCGGCAGCTTTTGCGACCGCAAGCGAAACCCCGAGAATCGCGTTTGCTCCGAAATTCTTTTTATTAGGTGTGCCGTCTTCTTTTATCATCAGTTCGTCAATCAGGGTCTGTTCGAGTGCATTCTTTCCCGCTACAAGTTTTGCCAGTTTTTCATTTACGTTCGAAACAGCTTTTAAAACTCCTTTTCCTCCGTACCTCTTTTTGTCCCCATCCCTGAGCTCGACTGCTTCATATTCTCCGGTCGATGCTCCGGAGGGAACGGCTGCCCTACCCAGTATTCCATCTTCCAGGATTACATCAACTTCTACTGTCGGATTTCCTCTCGAATCGAGGATTTCTCTTGCTTTAATATTTTTGATCACCGGTGAATGTTTACTCATTGCCTTTATGCCTGCCTGTATTTATTTTCAACCCTTCCAAAACTAAATTTTTCAATAAAGTCCTGGTTAAGGGTTGCAAGGTTCTGTCCCTTATGGGACAGGTTCTTATTATATAATCAAACAGGAATACTCTCTTTAGGCAAGCAAATTAGAAATGAAGATCAGAGACCAGAGAAAAGAAATCAAAATTTATGTGAATAGCAAAGACACGGACGGGAAAACTCCCCTTTATAAGGTCATTGTTGATAAATTAATCCATCTCGATGTTACCGGATGTACAATTGTTAAGTCCAGTTCCGGTTATGGTTCGAATATGAAAGTAAAATTTACAGACGACATAATCTCGGCTCTTCTCGCGAAAGAGTCAACCGTGATCATTACAGTGATAGAAACAGCACAACGTGTTGAAGAAATCATAAAGGTTCTCGATGAAATTGTTGGGGATGGAATTGTTACGATCAAAGATGTCAATTTTATCCGGTATACAAGAACTACTGTGACTGACGAAGACATCAAGCTTGCTGAAAATGCATAATTTCCTGAGTAGGCGGGAATGCTGAATTCTGTTTTTTTTCAACAACTTTTCGGCGGGATTTCTTACACTCTGCATTTTCAGTCTCACAATAATCTATTTTTTGTTGCGGCTTTCGATGAAGTCGAGACATGCAAGACTCTCTCTCTATTACTTTGTTTTCTGGTTTATATTCAGTGTTGCTTCGCTTATCGAAAATTCATTTTTCAATGCCTGGTCAGCATATCTGAATTATGCAGCCCTGCTGATTTTATTCCAGCTTCCTTTTTATATTTTCTTCCTCTACAATTTTCCGGAAAACAGGCATCGACTGGAATCAAAGATCGTTTTTTCTTTTTTCATGGTTTTGTCTGTCGTTCTCTATGTTTATTATATTTTCGCAACATTCGGAGCTAAGGTCTATTTCTCTCCTTTTGCAGAGACTTACTATTTTGAATCGGATGGAAACGGAC
>JAIOQL010000182.1 GCA_021413405.1 Leptospira sp. | reverse complement strand
ACAACGGTAATATTCCCATACGAAATATCCTGCCGTTTCCATTATTCGGGACTGTTTCTTTACCGAATAATTTCTTCCATAAAGAATATCTCCTCCCATCTTGGTAATAAGTGACGAATGTTACGTCAACACTCTTGCGTTCCATTTCATGGAATATCCGTTTTGCAAATTTTTCCGGACCGGTGAGTATCTCTGATGGGTTATATGTTCCGATTAGGACTATTTTCATTTACTTTTTGATCTCGTAGTTATTGAGGACGTACATTTGCAAAGTGTCCTTATCAATTCCATATTTTCGCAAACTATGATTTTTTTGGAAATACTCAGTAACAAACAAATCTTTTTCAGCTCTTCTTAAAGGAATTGCTGAACCAAAACCATCTCCGAAATATATGATCTCCGGTCTTTTTTGAATGACAATCGGAATATTATATTTAAGATGCCCTGTAATATCGGACTGAATATCCGTCATTCCGTTCTGAGCTATCTCGCGGTTAGTAAGCCCAAGCATATCGATCGTATACAATTTTGAAAAATAAGGAATTGCTCCGGCAGCAGTGACTGCGATCTTTGCATTGGCAGGGAAATTCTTTGCAATAAATTTCCCTGCTTTTTCACCATGGTTCACCGTCGTGTATTTTTCAATTTCCCATTTAAATTCCGGGTGGAACCGAGATTGTGTGGTTGAGAATATTGTAGTTACCCCTATTACCATAAAAAGAAGATTCCCGTTGAACACTGCTTCGATTCCATTAAAAGCCAGAACAGCTAATAATGGAGCGATCGGCACATATAATCTAAAGGCAAACATAAAGTCACCACCCACAACAATGACAAAACCAGTATACATGATTATGAATCCAACGATCAAATAATTATATCGCATCTTCTGAGTGTGAATCCATACCGCCGGAAACAAGAATATGGTGATGATGGAATATGCTGCAAAGAATTTTAGACAATACTTCGCTCCATTGAGAACCTGATTCCCGGACATTTCAACTTTTGCATAGAATGTATTTGGGATGAGATCACCGAAATAGCTGATCTTCCACACCAAGTAAATTCCGAAAAGAAAAATGAAGGGAAGACCAAACCATAGAACTTTGTTAATAATTTTCTGATCTCGTTGAATGAAAAGCACGGCAAGAGAAAAATAAACAAAGGTCATGACACCTTCAGGGCGTGTTAAAGCGATCAAAAAACAAAGGATAGAGAGGAAAAAAAGCCGTCGATTGGTTAAATCACTTTTACTATAAGCAGCAAAGTAAAGAATAGCAGCAGTATTAAGGAAGGAAAATAAGATCGGCTCAAGTCCACCGCCGAAAGTCCATATCCAATAGTTGCCAATCCCGGTGAAAAGAATCGCCGGGTACATCGCAGAGTATTCAAATATTTCATTCTTTGAAGTCTTAAAAGCAAAGAATGTGATCACTCCAACTGTCCCTGCGGCACAGAAAATACTTATGAGAATGGCAGACGCTTCCGGTGCCACACCAAGTTTCATGCCGCCGGCAATCATAAGGATCCATAAGAAATTTGAATACCCCTCTACATATTCACCGATATTGAAAACAAGACCATGACCATTGATGAGATTCTCTGCATATCGAAATGAAATATATGCATCATCGGTCATCCAGCTATTTGCAGTATTATAGTGTATAAATACTGATACGACGGATATGAGAAGTAATATCAAAGACCAAAATTGTTTCATCAAATTCT
>JAIOQL010000181.1 GCA_021413405.1 Leptospira sp. | reverse complement strand
CTTTTCTGAAATCATGATTCTTGCAGAAAAATATTTTTCAGCGAAAATTGGCATTGGTCCGGCAACATATAATTATCCTGAAGTGAAGAAAGACTTTTCTGTGAATTTTGAGAATAAAGATCTAGAGCAAATAAATTTTGTACTGGCCGCCCAGGGATTTAAACGCGATTTCGATAGTTCGGTTGTTTCGAGTCTTGTTACCAGCATCATAGGTGGCGGAATGTCATCGAGACTGTTCCAGAGAATACGGGAAGAACTAGGACTTTGTTATTCCATTAATTGTTATTCCTCATCCTATTTTGATACTGGAATCACCTCCATTTCCTGTGGTACTTCCAAGGAAAAATTCATGTTTTGCGTGGAATCAATTATGGCTGAACTGCGTCGCCTGGTAAAGGATGGGTTTACCGAATCGGAGCTCCGGGATGCCAAGAGCAGCCAGATTGGAGCCATGGCCATCGGTTTCGAGTTGCCGGAGCAAAGGATGGGAAGCCTGGCATTGCAGGAAATATATTTCTCAAGGTTTTATAACTTTGAGGAAAGGAAGGCTGCAATGGAAAAAGTAACACTCGAAATGTTAAATGCGAAAATGAGAGAAATTTTTAATCTTAAAAGTCTGCATTTATCCGGAGTGGGAGATCTTGGTAAATCAATTATTCCGGATAATCTTGTAATTTTTTGATTTCTATTGTTCCGACGGGAATTTTTCTCGAAATACCCACAGGATTCGACGCTGAAATCAGGCCAAGATCCGGGCTTTCAACAAAACATCGCGTAATTATTCCCAATTCACCGGGAACCATTGATTCTGATTATCGGGGTGAAATTCTGGTTCCTTTGCTGAATCTGGGGGATACTGACTTTACGGTAAGTAGCGACATGAGGATTGCCCAACTGGTTTTGCGGACGTCCATTTCAATAGAATGGTCAATAGCCGAAGAATTGGATCAAAAGTCCGTCCGTGGAGATTCAGGGTTTGGTTCAACCGGAGTCAAATAGACCTTTTTTATCAATCGGGATTTAAGGGTAACATTTCTGCTTCGAGAAAAGCAATTTTCTTACGATACTATATTATATGGCCAAAAAAGAAGAAACTGCCAACATAAGTAAAATAAACCTCAAAGATTGGCAGAAAAAAGAATTTGTTCCTTATGCATTTCTTTTTCTGGGGGTATTTATTCTGTTCTCATTGGTTTCATTCCAGGAAAAGGAAAATGCCCTTGAATCGAACTGGTTTGGAAGGCTTGGCTATATTTTCTCATACGGAGCATTTTTCTTATTCGGAAAAGCTGTTTATATACCGGGATTTTTCGTAATTTATTCTTCAATCAGTCTTTTTAAAAAACGGGATATCGATTTCTTTTCAGCCATTTTATTTCAGACAGTTCTTCTTTTTACAACTGCATTATTTTTGAATTTCTGGGAGATCCAGAAAGGAAGTATAAAAGATTGCGGAGGATTTTTCGGGGAAAAGCTTTCCCTCGTTGTCGAATACCTGGTGGGATCCTCGGGCAGGTTGATTGTTGTTTTTTTTCTATACATTTATTCTTTTCTGCTTTTTTTCCGGGAGTCTCCTTTCAGAATACTGAAGGATTTCATCGGTAAACTAAAAGCTTATTCGAAAGAAGGATTTGACTCCGCTCCCGTTAACCTTGGATTCGGGAATTCAAATGCAGTTACCACAAAGCTTAGACTCGATAATCCGCCGTGGTTTGAAATCGGGAGTGAAACAATAAAGGATCAGAATCCTGTTTCGAAAGCAATCCCAATGGAGAAAAAGAAACTTCCGGAAGAAATGTTCAGGATAGATAAACTTGATTCTCTTAAAGGATCCAAAAGAACAATTTTTGACGGATTTTTTGAGGAAGAAAGCCGGGTTTACCGTTTCAACCGTTCCCCGGAGTCACTCATTGATAAAATGAATAACGTTGATTTCGGAGCGTTTGATCTTGGCAGCCCTGACAGGGAGCATACACCCGTTGATGAGCGAATAACGTATGAAAGACCACCTGAACCGGAAGAGAAATTAGAAACACAATCGTTCGATGATTCAATTGATGTATCTGAAACCGTTCCGGAAATTGAAAATAAAGTTCAACAGAAAATAGAAATAGAAATTCCGGAAACGTTGCTCGATGAAATTTCTTCTGACAACGGAAAAAATAGCTACGAAAGCCGGAACATTTTAGAAGAACCCACGCTTTTCCCGTTACCGGCAACGACTGTTCCTGAGATCCGGTTACGAAAAAAATACTCAATTTCAAAGGAAATTTTAAAAGTTAGCCAGGAATCGAAACGCGATCCATTATTTAAACTCGAAGCTGAAAATACCGGGAAAAAAATTGAAGAGATAATAAAACAGTTCGGGTATGAATCCAAAGTCGTTTCTTTTGAAAAAGGTCCGATCATTACCAGGTATGAACTGACTCCTCCACCGGGGATTAAGCTTTCCAGGATTACATCCCTGTCAGACGAACTGAAGCTTTATCTTGAAGTCGAAAGCATCCGGATCGTAGCCCCGATTCCGGGGAAATCAATGATCGGTATTGAAGTGCCAAACAGGAAACGGGAAAATGTTTTTCTTGGAGATGTACTTCGGGAGAATTCTGCCGTTCGCACTTCGAAGGATCTTTCCATTGTCATCGGAAAAGATATTTCTGGAAAAAATGTTTCTATTGATTTAAACAGACTTCCGCATCTGTTAGTTGCGGGGACAACCGGTTCGGGAAAATCAGTTGCGATGAATTCTATGATTTCATCCCTGCTTTTTACCAAGTCTCCGGAGGATGTCCGGTTTATAATGATAGATCCGAAAATGGTGGAATTCGCTCTGTATGAAAATGTTCCTCATCTTTTGATGCCCGTTATAACCGATCCGCGAAAGGCAACAAAAGCTTTGTCCTGGGCAATCCAGGAAATGGAAGCAAGATATATAAATGTATCAAATCTGAAATGCAGAGATCTCAAGACATTTAACGAAAAAGTGGAATTGGCTCCTTACAACCAGAAATATAAAAAGATGCCGTACATTGTGATTTTCATAGATGAATTGTCAGACCTTATGATGGTATCGGGCAAGGATCTCGAAGATTATATAACAAGGATCAGTCAGAAAGCAAGAGCAGTGGGAATTCATCTTGTAATGGCAACCCAGCGCCCGTCAGTCGATGTAATCACCCCCCTAATCAAGGCGAACTGTCCCGCCCGGATTGCTTTCCAAGTGGCACAGAAAACCGATTCAAGAGTGATAATGGAAGCCAACGGTGCAGAATCTCTTTTGGGAAAGGGAGATTTTCTTTATAAATCTCCGACAGCTCCGGATCTTCAAAGAATTCAATCTCCCTATATCAGCGAACCGGAAATTGAAAGCATTGTTGAGGAATGCAAGAAATTCGGAGGTCCTGAATTTGTGGATATATCACTGGATGAACAATCAGGAGAAGAAGAATCTTCCGAAGAAGATGAAACCCTCTTTGATGAGGCCTGGAATATTGTCAGAACCGACCGGAAAGCGAGTGCCAGTTATCTACAGAGACGTATGAGGATCGGTTACAATAAGGCGGCGAGGCTGATGGAAATGATGGAAGAAAGAGGGTATGTCGGACCTCAAATCGGATCCAAGCCAAGAGAAATTCTGAAATCCTGAAAAGTCCGAATTTTTCAAAGTGACACCGTGCGGCTGGAACAGAACATAGTCGGTAAACAGAGACATTTCTATGCAAACTTCAGTAAAATCATCTCTTTTTGGTTTATTTTTATTCCTAAATTCCCTGTTTTTTTTGAATGGGCTTTCAGCACAATCTCACAACTGGAATTCACCTTCTGAGGTTGTGAAAAAAATAAAAAAAAAATTTGTAAACATAAAAAGTTACACAGCTGAATTCAGAATCACTACAGTTTCCGCAAAGAAAACGACGAATATGCGTGGTAACTGCACCTACAAATCGCCCGGGAAAATCAGATATGATTTCAATGAACCGGAAGGAGATGCTATTGTATCTGACGGCAAGACTCTCTGGATTTATATTAAGCGCATAGGTGCTGTAGGGAAACAGGATCTGGAACTTAAAAAAAATAATACGTCGGGACCGATTTTTCAGGCCGGATCAGCGGAAGGCCTGAACAGACTGTTCCGAAAATATCATTATAAATTCGATTCAATCAGTCAACCGCAGGTCTCCCCGAAAGATGGAAAACAATATTTTGTTCTAGCTTTAGAACAGAGAGAAAAAGTCGGTGGATATGAGAATATGCTCTTATATGTGGATGCTGAGAGCTATCTGATAAAGAAAGCTATCGCAGCTGATGGCAGGGGGAAAGAAACTACGATTGATTTTTCTGAAATAAAACTGGATCCGGAAATAGAGGATGGAATCTTCAATTATCATATCAGCGGTAACGCAAAGATCGTAAATAATCCCCTTGTGAGTGATAATTAATTATCCGGGATTTGGAGAGAATATTGCTGCAAAGAAGAGTCGGACAAATACTGAGGGATGCAAGAGAAGAGAAGAGACTTGCCGTAAAAGAAGTTTCCAAGGATACAAATATTTCTGTAAAATTTATTCTCGCACTCGAGAATGAAGACTATGCCCAGTTTCCGGGAGAAACATTTGCTCTTGGATTCCTGAAGAACTATTCAGATTATCTTAAAACAGACACGGCGCAACTGATAAATCTTTATAAAGGAGAGCAGATTGAGGAATCGCAGGTTCCACTTGAGGAACTGACAAGACCGACCTCTGCTTCTATACAGTTTGACCGGAGCAAAGTGCTCACAGCAGCAGCAGTCATAATTCTCGCGATTGCCGCATATATTTTCATCGGTTCCTATGACAATTCCGACAACGCAGGAAATGATACTATTTCGAATAACGCAGGCGAAGTATCCGAAGTTCCGCGGGACCTTACATTCGTAAACCAGTCCGTTCCGGAAAATACTTCCGTACCATTTATTCTCACTTCAGAAAGAGGCGTTTCTTTCAGTGTCAATAATCAGCTGTGTAATATGTTTATCAAAAGCGTGAAAGAAGCAACCGATCCTGCAGAAAACGTTGCCGTTATTGGTTTTAACATAACCCCGGAGCGAAAAGTTTACCTGTTTGAATCAAAGGTTGGTGGAGAAACAATTCTGAATTACAATATCCCTGAACTTTCTATTCTCAGACGTGAAATCAGAATTATTAACCAGGCTGTTACAGGGAAATCGGCCAAAGTGCTGGTTACTCTGAGCGACGAGAAAGTAGGTGCTGCAAAAAAACCCGTGGGCGATATTCCGATCCAGGTCACTCTTTTTTTTCAGAAATCAAGCTACCTTGAATATATAATAGATGGTCAATCGGGTGAACGTGGTCTCGTTTCTGCAGGAGATTCCAAACAACTGGAAGCTAAAGACAGAATGGAGATCAAGGTCGGTGATGGCGGTGCAGTTGAAATGATCCAGAATGGCAAAGAAAAAGTGAAGCTCGGAAAACCCGGTAAACTTGTGAAAAAAGTCTTCTATAAGGTTCCAAGTCTCTATGACAGTACCCAGTTTGTAATAAAAGAATTGGGAGAGTAAATATTGTCTTCTAAGCGAAATTCTTCTACTCAAAAAACGTTCTATATAACTACCCTCGGATGTCCGAAAAATACAGCAGATTCCAGAAGTATGCATCTTTCATTGATCGAAGAAGGATTGTTCC
>JAIOQL010000208.1 GCA_021413405.1 Leptospira sp. | reverse complement strand
ATCGAGATTGCCACTTCTCAAAAAGATAACGGTACCAGAGAACTGTTTGAGAAAATTCTGATTTCTGAAGAAGGTCACATTGACTGGATTGAAGCGCAACAAAATATAATTAAAGACATAGGTGTACAAAACTACCTGTCGCAGCAATTTCCTCCGGCCGCTTAATTAAGGAGTCATTTCACTGTAATGACTTTGGCATCTCCCCAGAGACGGTCAAGGTCATAGAAATGCCTTTTTTCCGGTGTCATGATGTGAACCAGGATTTCTCCAAAATCGATAAGAATCCATCCTGATTCCGCACCCTTTTCTTCGTTGTCCTGGTTTCCGGGTCCCAACTTCAATGATTTAAAATTATTTTCGAGCTCTCTTGAAACAGCTTTCGCCTGCACACAGTAACTGACATTGCAAAGGACGAAATAGGAAAGATATGAATTTACTTCTTCGAGATTGAGAATTGTAATATCCTCGCACTTTTTTTCTTTCAGCATCGCCTGGATTCTGGAAAGTATTTTTTTAGTATCCGTGGAATTTGATACTTCTTTTGTCTTTTTTATTTTTTTTGGTTCTTCATGGATTGATTTCAAAATCCTCTCCTACCAGAACCGTTGCATCAAGTCCTGATTCTTTTTTAATATTATGCCGTATTTTTTTTGAGCCTAACGCTTCGGCAATCCGATAGGAATATTCTGCATTTCCTGACCTGTCTATGACTATCGTGTTTTTCTGGTTGTTCAACCATCCGTTATCGGTTGAAAGCACTTTGAATCTTTTATCATTCAGAATAGATTTCACTCGTTTCGCCAACCCGGTGACATCGGTTCCGTTGAGTACTTCAACCCGTGCCGTTTCTCCGTCCAGAAAATAATCTGAAGTAATATTCTTCTCAAATCGGGAGAAGGCGGTCTTTGCAGTATCTTCTTTTATTTGCAGGAATTTCTTTTTTGATTTTGGATGTTCTGCAGGTTCTCCGGGCAGCTCTGAAATGGAGAAAATGAAATGATTTGATGTCACATAGTCGTATAACGTATACAGTTCTTCCGCAGCGAGGTTTGTTTCAATGAGTCCGAACAGAAAGGAAAGCCATTCTTTCCTTATCGCCTGTTTCACTGATGGAAGGTTGTCATAAAATGTTAGAAGAACACTTTCCTGCCGGCCAAGTCTTTCAACATATTCCTTGGGGGTGTTCTTATCTGCAATTTTCAGATAATCCGCTACTTCTTCACCGGACATGGAATTCTCTCCATATTTCCTTGAAAATTTTTCGGAAGAAATAACTGAATTATTGTCGAGGTAAACCGGAATCCCTCCCAGGATATCAAT
>JAIOQL010000207.1 GCA_021413405.1 Leptospira sp. | reverse complement strand
AAAGGAAACATACCATGCTGTTGTTGAAGAAGCTGGCGCATAGGTGGATGAAGTCCAGGTTCCGCCTCCACTTGCAGCGGGAAAATTTGCATTAAAAGTGGCGGGGTTTACTCCCGAGTAACTGACAATGGTTACTGATTCTTCAACAGTTGCCAGTCTCCAGTCTGCACGGTTCGCATAACCTGCGCCTGAATTCATTGTTGTGCAATTTGAATTTGCTGTAGGCCAGTCCAGGCTGGAAATTCCCCCGGTTGCGCAAGCCGGCCCTGATTTTCCTTCGTTGCAACTTTTCCAGATCAGTCCGGTGTTGTTGTCTGTCGCAATGTAATCGCTTGCATTTACAAGAGATGGTCCGGTCAGAGAAGGTGCAGTTCCATATTGCAATTTTCCGTCTTGTCCTGCTGAAGTGGAAAGACCGCATGTAGCGTCTAACGCACCGGCAGCATCCCAGCATTGGGTCTGACCTGACTTCACCGGTGCTTTGCCGAAAAGAGTCAGATTAAATGTTGAGTTTGCGCTTCCTCCCGGATTGGTTGCTGTAATCGTGAAATTGCCCGTGAAACCTGCGAATACTGAGTAGGAACCGGAAATAACACCTGTAGAACTGTTGAGTGAAATCCCGGAAGGGAAATCGGCACTCGAAGTAAATGACAGACTTGTTCCGGTAACTGTTGGCGTCAGTGAAAAAATGTTTCCGTTTGCAAACGTTGTTGTCGTGGGATAGCTGAAATTAGCAGGAGGGGCGACAAAATTGACTCCGCAATAGGCTGATTTATCGCCTGTCATCATTTTTAAAAGAACTGAGTTTGTGTAATTCTTGCTTTCAGGATCACAGAACTGGTTGACCGATGGTGTGTTGCAATAATGGCAGAAAAGGACGGCAAGCAGAAATACAAATAATCTTTCTGCTTGAAAATGTTTTTTCATCGATTCGTAATCATTGGGATTCTTTTGATTAGTCATTATCATGATATTGAAACTAACTTTGGTTTATAACAATTTTCCCGTCTGATAAAATGCTTTACTAAATATATCGTATCTTTTAAAAAAAACGGACAGAACTATGATAGTAAAAAGCCAGATTTTAACAGTTTTCCTTTTCCTTTTCGGGATGTGCCAATCTGAGCAGACACGGAAAATCATTGGAAAAGAAGTGATCGGACCCCAGGCGGCTCCGGCTACAATTAAAGAAATCGCTCCATTGACCGTTGGCAATTTAAAGGCACATGAAAACCTGCACAATGAGGGCTGGTTCATTATTCCCTCTTCAAGGAAATCATTGGCTTACGCAAATGAAAAGGGAATTCTAAATTCAAGGGAATCCCTTGCACTGATGATTATTTCATTGAAGCAAAGCACAAAAACATATCCCGCCAAACTAACCCGCACGATAGAAGAAATGAAATCTTTCGGAATTGAAGATGAGAAGACT
Source organism: Leptospira sp. (assembly GCA_021413405.1). Taxonomy (GTDB): domain Bacteria; phylum Spirochaetota; class Leptospiria; order Leptospirales; family Leptospiraceae; genus JAIOQL01. The sequence goes on along the minus strand of JAIOQL010000207.1, from coordinate 3,290 downwards.
TATCTCCAGAACACATATAAAATTCACGACGCAACTTTTGCTCTTGCCCGGTCAGAAAAGGATGTAGCCTACGGATCCTTTCAGAAATCCTGGGAAAATCTCATCCTCGGGAATATGACTTTCGCATTGCGATCGGAAAATAACCGCAGAAAATTAAAAGCTCTCTATCCAAAAACATATAAAGATCTAAAGGGAGACCTTTCCAATTTATTCCAGATCATTGACGCATCTAACCAGGAGAATTTGCCCCTGATCAGAAAAGCCTGGTCAGATAGTTTCAGCCAGGGAGCTCTTGATTTCAAAAAAAAATATGAAGAATCCGGCCAGGCTGACAACTCACTTCTTGCGTTAGTCGACATTCTGGCGGGTTATGCAAAGGCATTCCGGTCCGGGGTTCTGTCACCAGCCGGAGAAACGGCAACAAAAGGCGGAGAATCACTTTTTATGAACGGGGTTTTTCTCCCAACTGCAGCGGTGGGATATGTTGCGGGAAATTCACTGGTTTCTACCGGGATGAGTCTCTACTATTCCGCAGGAATTGGTTATGACCTTGTCTCTCCGAATGTGGAAGCGGGCTTTCTGGCAGCTTTCGGGCTGATTGCTGCAAGTGCAACAGTTCCGACAATTCTTGCCGGTGAATCAATTGCCGGTATCAATCACGTTGCCGTAAAAGGAGGTTATGCGACAGCGAGAGTTGGGGGAGTTGCTGGGGGTGCGTTAGGAGAAACCGGCGGACTAGTCGCTTCGATGACTTATGACATAGTGAAAGGATCCGGAAAGACTTCATTCAATGTTCTTGAATCAGGGATCGTCCTCGGTTATTCTGCGCTTACATGCATTCCGTCGCATCTTGTCATGGCATCCGTAGATAGCGTAGTTATACTTGCATGGGACGGGCCAAGACTCGTAGTAGCAAAGATCAGCGGAAACATTAAAGATCTCGATGAGGCTCCGGTAGGAACAGTGATTGATCTGAATAAAATAAATGATAAAAATGTAAAGGTCGAAAAAGTTACAGATGATCCGGAAATTATAAACCGGATTATCGAAAAAGAAAAAGAGGATTTGCGTCCTCCCAGAAAAAAAAAGCCGGATAACGAACTATGAAAATCTTTTTATTGAAAGCTATTACTATTCTTGTTCTTTTTATTTCCTGCGCCGGAAATAAAAGAGAAGATGATCCTCTAAAAAACACAAAGCAACTCGTCATCAGGGGACATTCTTCACTATACAATAACGGTGCATTCGGTGTAAAAGGAACTTCTATAAAATTTATTCCTGCCTTTGAGGAAGGCGAAATTTATCTTTTTCCGAAGAGAATTCAATTTGCGAGATCAGTATTCTCGAAATCGATAAAACGGGCTGCGGAGTCTGTGATAATTGTGAAAGAAGGAACAAGGTTTTCTTTTAAGACCGGGGACAAGGTTTCAGAAAAAACAGATGAGGCTGTTCGCGCCATCAATTCCTCTATTACAAAGGAAGGCGTCATTCTGATCGAAAAATCTGTAGCAACTTCCCTGAATATTCTCGGCGGATCCTGGAAAGAGGGGATGAACATTCACGAGACAACGATCAGAAATTCAGTCAAGGCTGCGCAGGAATTTGAAGAACTGGCAAAATCTTTGGAGAAAAACAACAAAGAAAACTACCAGGCAGAAAAACTGGAGATTGAAAAAAAATATTCTGAAAAGCTCGGCAAATCAAAAGAGGAGATGTTAAAGGGTCTCTATTCATTTGTGATCGGTTATACAAATCTCGGTGATGATCTTGCCTCTGTAAAGAGTGATTTTTTTAAAAATACAGAGGATGTGGATCTGATTAAAAATCTGAAGGACTATGGAAAAATAACATCCCGTTTGTCAGATTCCACAGTTTCCGGGCTGAAAGACGTTTTTTTCGATTATGGAAAAGAGTCCATAAAAGAATTGAGTATGATTCCTGATGATTTCTCAAAAGTTTCAAGTGGTGCAGGACTTTCTCTTGCGATTCTCAAATCAATCCTACGAACGACCAAAGCAATTCTTTTCGACGGAATCATTATTCCATTCGGTGAACTGGCCTTTTATTCGGCCGGATTCGTTCTGGTGAACGGATCATGGGTTCCTGTTGCAATGGTGGAAACAACGAAGGCAACGGCAGTTGTTCTCACACAGGTTGTCTGGGCATCAGGCAAAGGAGCCTACTACATCATTGCACCTTCCGGGAAGGCAGGGCTTGCAGCACTTCTTGGAAGCGCAGAAATTCTTGCGTTCAACGCTTTTAATGTCGGAGAGAAAGCGGGAAATACTGCAGTTCTTGTTAACAGGAAAATTGCTGCAACGGCTGCCCGCGGTACCGGGTTTGTTAGCGAATACGGAGGCACCTACATTGCAGCACCGGTTTCCGCCGCCGGAGTTACGATCGGTGAGGGAATTGTGGGCGGAGGTGTTCTTCTTGGCGGTTCTGTCGCTGGTGGTGCGTTAAGCGCCACTGGAGCAGTTTCAGGCGCATCTGTTTTTGCAACAGGAAAAGCCGGATCTCTCGCCGTAAAAGGAGTTGGAACTGCTGCATCCGTTGCCGTTGGCGGAATTGTAGGGATCTACTATGTTACAAAGGCTATCGGAATCCCGACAGGGGTTGCCCTTGGTAGCGGAGTAGTGATGAGTTACGAAATGGTTGCACAACTTTCTGCTCATACAATTCTCGGTCTCACTGATTTCTCATATCTTGTTTTGTCGCTCGAAGGTGGAAAATGGGTCGTATACGCGGTAAAAGATGTATCCGGAAAAGCAAAATATCTTCTGACAGGCTCTGTAGTTGATCTGAATTCAGTCCGCAAAAATGGTGATGAAATAGTTCGAGTTCCTCTAACTCCTGAGGAAGAAAAAGATATTATGGATAATGCGTATAAAAGTCCCTCCGATTAGTTCAAAAATAAGTAGAACGGTTCCATTTCATTGAACACCCTGACAATAAAGTTCAAAAAACACATAATTCATTTTTTTTTACATTTGGTGCAAAAGAGCCGGATGTTGGTTGTTATCGGAGTTGTAACACAGTTGTAATTTATTATTGACCGTATTCTTGAACCGACAATAAAATGGATTATCTGTGAAATTGCGAAAACGGCTAATTGTGAAAAAATGATATGATCATTGGATTTATGGGATTCTGTTGTTCGGGAAAATCAACCATTACGGATATGATTCAGAAACAAATGAAGAGAGATTCGATAGCTCCGTCCATTTCATTTGTCGATACAGACAAGGAAGTCTGTAAAAGATTAAAAAAAAGACACATTTACCAGATCT
>JAIOQL010000206.1 GCA_021413405.1 Leptospira sp. | reverse complement strand
GGGGTGATCTTTCTGTGAACGTTGCAATGAAAAGAAATCTAAATTTTAATCTTCTTGTTCCACGGGATCGCTCCGGTTATTTTCCGACGGTCGACCAGGTTCCTCTGACCACCATTAAAAATTCATCTGAAGTCGGAAGACTTCCCTATTTTGAAACCCCTGTATACTGGGATGTATTATTGACGAACTCTATTACAAGATACTACGGACCTCCTTCCCAGACTCCACTTCGCAATAATTTAATTCCTGATGGAACATCAAATATTCAGAACTGGGTTTATCTCGGAACGACAGACCCTTATGGAAAATACCAGGCTGCACTCAACAGGACTCAAATTCTGACAATGGGTGAGACAGGATTCAGAACCACTATGAATTTCGGAAGTTATGCAACCTTCAACCCTTCCGTTAACTATGGTGCAAGAAAAGAAAATGCAGATTTTCCTTCTTCTGTAAGCGCAGATGCAAAACTTTCACAGGATAGGCTTCTCAAAAGGAATTCCTATCAATACATCAATAATAACCATAATTTCCGGATCGGTGCTCCAGTTCTATTTTTGAATGTCACATACAGAAAAGTGGAAGCCTATAAATCAGAATTGCCCGACCAGGTTGTAGGAAAAAACAGGGTGAACGAGGGAGAATTTTCCCTTGAAAGCTATGCCTTTCAGGATTTTGAATTTTCTGTGAGGACAATACGCGATTTAAGGAATTTCGCATCGGATTACAACCCACAGCCTACCCAAAAGCAAAGATGGTATTATACTGTCGCAAGAGCTTCCGGATTTTTTGATTTCATAGAAGGATTTGGAAACAAAAAAGCATCGCTTCTCGAAAGACAGAGAAGTTTTTATGCCGGAATATTTGTGAATAATGATTTCGTTTATCACACTGCACTTGGAAAAAGTCTTTCCAACAATTTTACTGTCGCCTTTCAAATGGGAGGATTTTCACTTCCATTCATCCGGAATTTTAAAAATTTTGAAATGGGAACAACCTGGTATCATGTGTATACATCTCCTATCCTTGACAATTACCGCTTTTATATTCAAACAGATATGCAGGTAACAAAAAATTTTGGAGTAGAACTTGAACTCGATTCAAGAGTTACCCAGCCCTGGCGGTACACAGACCAGATGGCGCAACAGGGAGCCTATACATCAGGTCAGACATCTCTCCAGACACCAAATAATGTTTACCAGCCAACAGGGACGGTTTATCAGCCGACCAGTTTTGGACAGGACGTTGCAACGGGTCTGGGAGCGAATGGTCTTCAGGCAAGACAGACCACGGCATTCAACATAAACAGGTTTATGTTCACCGCAAAATTAAATCTTCATAACTGGGAATACCGTCTGGGATACAGCATGGATCTGAGGGCACTTCCTGGTGGATCCTCTTTTGACAACCAGTTGACATTCTATGACCAGTCAGTATTTTTTTCGATCAACCTGATCAATATAAATCTTGGTGGAGATGATAGCCAGCAACAGCAGGGATCCAGATCGAGACTCTATAGATTCAGGAAACGGCCACTTGAAGTTGGCGAGCGTTCCTCCGTTTCATCACAGGCGCAATGATATGTTAAAAGAAAGAAACC
>JAIOQL010000196.1 GCA_021413405.1 Leptospira sp. | reverse complement strand
AAGAACTTATTGGAGTTTTGCCAGAGAAAATAAAGAACTGCACAAACTCATGTTTAACATGTCTCATGGTCAGATGTATAGAAAAGCCCTTCCTCATCTACCGACGAGTTACAGAGTTTTTCTCGAAACCGTCCGCTTTGCTTACATAAGAAAGGATCAATCAAAGGAAAAAGGGGAATATCCTGCAATAGCAAGAACAATGTGGGCCTGGATGTATGGACTGATTGTCCTGGATCTCACCGGGATGTTAAAAATCCGGAGAGGTACAGACCCTTTGGAGGAAGGAATTGCTTATTTCAAAATGCTTCTCAGTTTTCATCGGGTTATCTGATGAAAATTTTTTTGGGATATATTTCCGTTCTGCAGAGGAAAATGATCTAACATAAAAAGATAAAAAAAAACATACGAAAAAATGGCAGATTTAATTGATTTAGAAACTCTTCCCCAACTTTCCCGAAATGACCTGATGAGAGCCGGTAATATGATTTACCGCCTTTTGCAAAATTCAGGTACGGATTTCGATCGGGAACTGGACAAATATTCCAGGAAAAAAGCATACCGGATACTGATCCAGGAGTATGGCAAAATTGTTCAAAGAGAACTGCAAAAAAAGGAATCAACTCTGAATTCAGTGGTTGCGGAAGGAATTCCTTACTCTGAATTCCTCTACAATGAAATGTCTTTCGTTCAAAATATTGTTACCGAAATCAAACCAGGCCCGTCACTGATCGAAGAAATTTATTTAGCGGAAGTGAACGACGGAAAATTCGAGGATTATACTTCGAAAAACCTGCTCTTATCTATCCGTTACCGGCTCATGGCAATTCTTGAGCCGGAAAAACGCGAGTATCTGGAAAAGGGATACACTCATTTATCAAAAATCAAATGGCAGGATCACAATTTTACTCTTCGTGAAAATTTTTTTCGTCAGAAATTTCTGGATGCGATACGCAATGAATTGCCGGGTGAAACAGATTTTTACAGTCGTGTGGCAGGAATACTCGAAAAGCAGTCACTTGAAGTTGTCAAAACCTGTTGCAAGCGTCGGGGGTGATTTCTTTGATGTTGCGATATTCCCGGATGCGTTAGGCGACGCTGCGGGAAAGCGTGTCGGACTTCTCGTTTCAGACGTTTCCGGTCACGGAGTCCCGGCTGCATTCATTGCCCTCATGGCAAAAATAGCATGGCAACAGGGAACGCTCGTCGAGAATACACCTTCGGGCATCCTCAGATATTTAAACAGCAACCTCCTTGAAAAAACTTCCGGCCATTTCCTGACTGCATTTCTCGGAATATTTGATATGTCAGCAAATACATTACAATATTCTTCCGGAGGACACATCCCTCCCGTTCTATTGCGGGAGGGTCGTCCAATTCAGGATCTTGATGGAAGAGGAAGCCTGATCGGTCTTTTGCCAATGATAAAGCTCGAAGATAAACTGATCGAAATACAAAGAGGTGACCGCTTTGTATTTTTTACTGATGGTTTATTTGAAGCAAGAACAGGTCAGAAGGATCTTTATGGGATGGAGAATCTCTCAGCTCTTTTTGATGCAAAGCGGAACCTGGAAGGAGAAGAGTTTTGTGATCAGGTCATTTGTTCTATCCGGGATTACATCGGAAACACAGCACTCGAAGATGATGTTACCCTCGTCGTCGTTGATGTAGACTAGGAGTAGAACATTTTTTTTAAGAAAAATACCGCATAACTTTCTTTCTGTAAAAATCCAGAAAACAATATTTTCGAAAAAACCGGACTACTGCTATCAGTTATCTGGAAATGAACCTTTTCACTAGTCATTGCCTGAACTGAATAGGATATTTGGGTCGCAGGATCAAATAATTCGGCCAGATCGTTCGCGATTTTACTTTCAGTAAATGAAGTCGGATTGAGAACTGCTGAAAAAATAAAATTCCCGGCCCGTAGCCGGAAATAAAGATTATTATTCAGACTTTCAATGAACAAAAGGGAGTGAGTTGTTTTTTCCGGTTTAAGAACATCGATGGATCTGACAAAAATTCCCTTGCCTGAAAATCTACCCGATAAATATCTGAGTAGTTCTTCCGGTGAATTGTAATAATTGTAGAAACTTTTTTCTGGAATAATCTTCGGTGAGGATTTTCGAACTGAGCCTTTCCGGCTCTTTTTTATTTTTTGCACGTCTTAAAAACTCTTTGCTTCCGCGTTAAATTTTTCATTCTGGTTTGATGTTACATCGTATTTTTATCACGGTTCTATTTTCAAGTCTATTGTCCATTGGTTGCAATAAAGTCCCGGAACCGGAAGATGCTTTTTCCGGAATTCCTATCAGCGATTGGGACGGAGGAACAAAAAAAATATCTGATTTCCGGGGGAGAGTTCTTGTCCTCGACTTTTGGGCGAGCTGGTGTGCACCGTGTAAGAAAGCTGTCCCGGTTATTGAGGCTGCCAAAAAAAAGACAAATCCTTCCATTGCAATTTTCTACGGAGTGAACACAGATTCGGGGAAATCAATTTCAGAAATAAAACTGGCCGGAAAAGGATTTGAGATGACCTACCCGAGTTTTCTGGATCCGAAACTGATCCTGGCTGATGCAATGCAAGTGGAAGGTCAACCAGCTGTCTTTATTTTCAATAAACGGGGGAATATTGTCTATAAACAGTATGGTCTCATAGAGAAGGATTATCCTGTATTTCTCGCGAAAATAATTGAAGCGGAAAATCAATGAAATGGTGAGCACAAACGTTATTTTTAATCCGGGTGTAATAACCTTCATTATATGCCACGATTCCTTCGTTGGTAAAAATACATGCCACTGCATTGAATTTTAATGGACATCCAAATTGAAGCCTCAAAACTTTGGAAAATTTATCTATGTATATTGAATAAACGGCAAAAAGGGACAAATCAATGAAATTCACAACTCACGACAACGATCGGGTAGTATTAGCAAACGGAATCAGAACACCTGTGGGACAGGCAGGCAAAGCATTTGCGGAAATCCCATCAGCAGAATTAGGGTATCTGATCACAGAAGAAATTTTCAAAAGAAGCAGAATCTCCAAGGAAGAGATTGATGGAGTAACTGCCGGAGAAATAAGTCAGAGCATGAGGGCGCCCAATGTTGCCCGCGTGATAGCAGTGCGTGCAAATCTGCCGCTTTCTTCTACAGCCATCACAGTTGCAAACAATTGCGTTTCCGGATTTGAATCTGTTCTGGATGCAGCGAGGAGAGTCATGATAGGTGAAGGAGAAATGTATCTTTCGCTTGGCCTCGAATCAATGTCTCAGGGTCCCTTCGTTATTGAAGGAGCCAAAGGACAAACGAAAACGGCCACTGTTGAAAAGTTGATGACGAACTGGGCAGATGCCCCCGGCCTCGGAGTGAAAGTAATCGATTCAATCGATGAAGGGCTGAATGACCCTATCCGAAAAATGAATATGGCCATGACAGGAGAAATTGCTGCGCAAAATTATGATCTGCGAAAAAAAGATCTGGATGATTACGCTTATCAATCATATAAAAAAGCATATGACGCAATCATGGCGGGAAAATATAAACCGTTCATAATGCCAGTGCAAACTACAGAAGAGTTGGTTGAAAATGATGAATTCATTATGTCGAAAGTAGGAATGGTAGAAAACCCCGCAAGATTTGATAAAGCCGGAGCAATTTTTGATTCTAAATGGATGAATCTGAAACAATTTTATGAAAAATATGGCGAATGGATAAATAAACCCTACAAAGAAGGTGAATCAGAAGCAGCTGTAACTTTATTTAATGCCTGCCCACGATCGGATGGAGCCGGAGCAATTTTTGTAACCACTGAAAAAGAAGCTAAGAGACTTGGTCTTGATATCCAGGCAATTGTTACAGGATGGGGAATGTATGGAACAGATCCGGCCTATATGGGAATTGGAATGGCTTATTCGATGAACAAAGCTCTGAATGCTGCCGGGTTAAAATTTTCAGACATGGATTCGTTTGAAATTCACGAAGCTTTTGCTGCTACTGCTTTGGGAACAATGAGGGAAGTGAAAAAATCCTATGGATTTGATCTGGAAACAGCAAACAAAGAAGGAAAAGTAAATCCGCATGGGGGCACTCTTGCAATTGGTCATCCTCTAGGTGCGACTGGAATAAGAGTTCTGCTCAATCAGATTATGAATTTTAAGTTAAATCCTTCTGTCAAAAGGTCAATTGGAACCATTTGCGCCGGAGGTGGGGTCGGCGGGGCAATTATACTGGAAAAACCGTGAATTGACTTTTTTATCAAATCTGCTTTGCATTTTTTTTCTTGACTTATATGCAGAGCAGAAATAATCAATGCTGATCCACCTTAAAACAATGTTACCGGAGATATGAATGGCTAATAACCTTGCTGAAATGTTTAAAGAGAGTGCTGAAAAGTTTTCTAATAACCCTGCTTTCTTCTCAAAAGATGAAAAGAAGGCCTTTGTCGCCACGACATACAAAGAATTGTATGAGTTGGGTCTTGCATTATCTGAGGCATTAATTGAGTTAGGAGTAGATGCCCGGGAAAACGTTGGTCTAATGGCTGACAACCGCATTGAATGGATCATCACTGATTATGGAATTCTTCTTTCCGGAGCTGTAGATGTGCCTAGAGGGACAGACGTAACTGATAGCGAACTCGTCCATATATTAACTCATTCAGGGGCAAAGGTTTGCTTCGTAGAGCATGACAAAATGCTCGAAAAATTAAACAAGGTTAAGTCGCAGACTCCGAACGTAAAAACTATCATCATGATGGATAAAAAATCCACGGCCACCGGAGTGCTAAAACTGTATGATCTGATTGATAAAGGAAAAGCCCTTCGTGAGAAGGGATCCAGAAAGTCCGAGGAAAGAACCAAGGGTATAAAACCGGATGATCTTTATACATTAATTTACACATCCGGAACTACAGGTGCTCCAAAAGGTGTTATGCTGATGCACCAAAACATGATGCACCAGGTTAATGATGTATTGCCATTAGTTCATATTGGTACATCCGATAGGATTTTATCGATTCTTCCCGTTTGGCATATCTTTGAAAGAGTATTTGAATATATGTCTATAAAGGCTGGAGCTGGAACGTACTATACGAACGTCCGGGATATGCGCGATGACCTCGGAAAAGCAAAACCAACATTTATGGGTTCGGCTCCGCGTCTCTGGGAAAGTATTTATCTCGGAATTTATACCCGAGTGAACGATCCGAAGAGTACCCCTACGAAATCCGGGCCTTGGTAGTTCTGATTCTCACAGGTCCATTTACTTTCTCAATCCTGAACTTTGGATGGGCATTCTACATGGGTAACAGTGGTATGCCGGAAGCTTCATGGGCAAGCCCTGTGCACTATACTTTAGGTTGTCTTGGGTTAATTTTTAACTATAAAACACTGGATGCCATAGTTTTGTCAAAAATTCGTTTGGCTACCGGTGGTAACCTGAAAGCCTCCGTTTCAGGCGGTGGAGCTCTCCCTAGACACGTGGATGCATTCTTCAATGATATCGGCGTGAAAGTATTGGAAGGTTACGGAATGACTGAAACTTCTCCTGTCCTCGCGATGAGAACATTCGACAAACTTGTAATGGGTTCTGTTGGTCCGGTTGCTCCAAAAACAAAACTACAGATACGGGATATGAGCGGGAAAGTTGTCACAAGTATTGATGAGAATGGAAAGCTGGTAGAAGGGAAACTTGGTGAAAAAGGTGTCATTCATGTGAAAGGGCCTCAGGTCATGAAGGGATACTACAAGAACCCTGATGCTACTGCAAAAGCATTAAAGGACGGATGGATGGATACCGGTGATATTGGAATGATCAATTTCAATAAAACCCTCACTCTGACCGGTCGCG
>JAIOQL010000180.1 GCA_021413405.1 Leptospira sp. | reverse complement strand
CGTAATACTGCTGGGAATGCGTTTCAGTTCCGCCAAAGGGTCGTCGAAAAATTTCTTTTTTGCAGATAAAGAGATTCCCTGGTATCTTATCATGTTATCTATTGTTGCAACAGAGACTTCCAGTCTGACATTCCTGAGTGTTCCCGGAATGTCATATAAGGGAGATTTTTCATTTCTGGAAATAGCTATAGGCTATATCATAGGGCGGATTGTGGTCGCATATCTCATTCTTCCTCTTTATGCGAGAGGAGAATATTCTTCTGTTTACCAATGGATCGGAGAGAGTTTTGGAAGAAATACTCAGAGATCAATGTCTTCGATTTTTCTAATTACGAGGATTCTGGGTGACGGTGTCCGTCTCTATGTGACATCTATCCCTATTGCATTCATACTTCGAGGGTATCTGGGCGAAAATTTTTCGGAAGACTCTGTAGGTCTTATTACTCTTTGCGTTGTTACGGCTGCTACAATGATGTATACCGTGTTCGGAGGTTTTAAGTAAGTCGTAGTGACCGATTCTTTTCAGTTCATTGTTTATGTATTTGGTGGAATTTTCGCATTCTGGTTTTTGATTGATCAGCTTTCCCCGGTTTTTAGCCCGGGCATTATATTTGAGAATGCATGGGATTCCGGAAAACTGAAAGTATTCCACGCCCTCGAAGGAGATTTTTTCCGTTCACCATATTTTTTTGTGTCGGCTATCTGTGGAGGTGCATTGATATCAATCGGATCGCATGGAGTTGACCAGATGATAGCACAGAGGTCTCTCGCTTGCCGCACAGAAAAGGAAGGCAGAAAAGCACTGATTGGATCAGGGATAATCGTTTTTTTTCAGTTCATTCTGTTTTTGGGGATAGGAATCCTGCTTTATAAATTTTATGAGGGACAGGCGATAAATCCTGATAAAGTCTTCTCAAAATTTATTACAGAAAAAATTCCGTCACCTGTGCTTGGCCTGATCATTGCTGCAATCCTTGCCAGTGCAATGTCTACTCTTTCAAGCACGATCAATTCACTTTCGCTTTCCGTGATCATTGATCTGAGAGAGAAAGCGCCTGACGCATTAAATGAACTGAAGGAGGCGAAATTACTCAGTGTGTTGAACTTGGTCTGAAAATTTCCTCTTTTTCCTTTGGTCCGATGATTGCTCTTTTCCTTCTGGAAATTGTCGGGAAAAAAAAGATCAGAAAATATGTTTCATCCAAAACCCTGATCGCATCTCTTTTTCTGTCTGTTATTTCTGTAATTGTCTTTTCGTATTCGTTACAGCCTGCCTTCACTCTGGTTATTCCTATCGGCATCCTGTTTTTTTATGGGTTTCTGCTTATCTTCACAATTGTGACCGGGAAATTCGGAAAGAAAGTGTAGTTCATTTCCAGGCCCGGGGATATTTTGGTCCCTAAGACCAGAGTCGTACAGATTCAATAAACTATTGCACTTTCTTTCCGCTATCCGTCAATGAATAGCTTCCCTGAAATATTTATTCTGATCTGAGAAAAATAAAAATTGCACCGTGCATAAAAATTGACGGAATTTGTGCTGGGGAAAATCTCAGAGGGGAGGACATTCCATGATAAAAAAAGCAGAAATTGTTTTAGACGGCCAGGCTCACGAAATCCCGGTTATTACGGGAACAGACGGAAATCAGGGACTCGACATGGGAACCTTTTTTGAAAAGACAGGGCTGATCAGCGTAGATCCCGGTTTCTTCAATACTGCTACATCGATCAGTAAAGTATCCAGGCGCGATCCGAAAGGCGAACTCACCTACCGGGGATATATGATTGAAGATCTTGCACTAAATTCTACATTTATAGAGTCATCATATCTTTTAATATATGGCGATTTGCCGACAAAGGAACAACTTTCTGATTTTTCAAAACGACTATCCAAGCATTCATTGATTCATGAAGATATGATGAATCTTCTGGATGGGTTTCCAGGTAAAGCTCATCCTCTTGCAGTTCTTTCTGTCATGGTGATGTCACTGTCCAGTTACTATCCGGCTGAATATGAAGAAACACTGGATCGTGGAATTGATCAGGTAACCAGGCTTCTTGCTAAAATTCGTACGTTAGCCGCCTTTGCATATAAAAAGAAGATTGGCCAGCCAGTGATCTATCCTCTCGACAGACTCCCGTATTGTGAAAACTTCCTGCATATGATGTTTTCTGTTCCGGCGGAATTATATGAAGTGCCTCCTTCACATGAGAAGATCCTGAACCAGCTTTGGATACTTTATGCGGAACATGAACAGAATGTTGCCGCGACGACCGTACAAATGATTGGTAGCACGCAGGCAAATCTCTTCGCATCCATAAGTGCGGGGATGTCTGCTCTTTGGGGTTCGAGGGAAGGTGGCAAGAATGTTGCGGCAGTAGAACTCATTGAAGAAATACTTGTGCTAGGCGGAGACTATAAAAAATATTTCGAAAGATTTAAATCCGGCCAGGCAAAACTTGAATCGAACGGATTTGGGCATGGAGCATACACGGGCAAGAGCCCGAGGGCAGTGGTTGCCAGGGAATTATTCAAGGAATTTTATTCAGTAAAAGCAGATCCAATTGCTGAGCTTGCGCTGAAGATAGATGATTATGTTCTCAGCGATTCCTATTTCGTAACAAAGAATCTCTACCCGAATTTGGATTTCTACAGTGGAATTATTTTTCATTCGCTCGGAATTCCGAAAGATATGTTCACTGTAATGCAGGCGATTGGAAAACTTCCGGGATGGCTTGCGCATTGGAGAGAGCTGAGACTCAGCGGGAAATATGCCAAGGTCAGACCAAAGCAAATTTACATCGGAAATATTGGTAAACAATATGTCCCGATCGAGCAGAGGAAATAAACGAACTGGAATAAATTCAGGACAACCGTTTATCCGTAATGGAAATTTTCCTGATCCGTCACACGAAGGTAGACATTGCAGAAGGAACCTGTTATGGATTTTCTGACATTGGTCTTGCCGGGAGTTTTGAAGAAGAGCTGAAATTTCTGAAATCAAAATTCCCGGAGAGAAAAGAAATTAAATTTTATTCGAGTCCTCTAAGAAGATGTGCAATCCTTGCGGGGGAGTTAAGTAATCAACGGGAGATTATTTATGACAGAAGGCTAATGGAACTCAATTTCGGGAACTGGGAACTTCAGAAATGGGATGAGATCAGTAAAAAAGAAATACATCCCTGGACCAGGGATTTTGTAAACGAAAAACCTCCCGGGGGAGAAAGCTATGCAGAGCTTTTTAAACGTTCAACAGAAGCCTTCGATGAAATCTTAAGAAAGAATGAAGAGAAAATTGCAATTGTTGCCCATGGCGGGATAATAAGATCACTTTTCAGTCATATTCTTTCAATTCCGCTTGAGAAATCTTTTCATCTACAGATCGATTATGGAAGCGTTTCAAAAATAAAATCAGCGCCACGCAAGATTAGCGTTGAATATATAAACAGGTAGACAGAGTGTCATACAGACACAGAAGAATGAAGTGCAAATGCCTGCTGTATTTTTCCTTTTTTTGTTTCACTGGCAATGCAACCCGGATCATCGCCCAGGTAAAAGAAATCCCTGATACAAAGCTTCCTTTTTTCCTTCATGCAAATAAAAAACTCGATCCATCAGAGCTGGCTGAAAAAAAAGAGGGCTGGTATTTCACCGGACTTCCCCTATTTACTTCAGATCCTGTCAGAGGACAGGGAGCGGGGATTCGGGGTTCGCTTTATTTTAATGGCAAAAAATCAGATCCACTTTATGAATACCAGCCCTATGTTTATAGAATATCCACACAGGTATATAAATCGTCAGAAGGTGTTCAAAATCATTTTGTAAGTTTTGATACTCCATTTATTTTCAATTCACCATACAGATTCAAAGTTTCTCTTGGTCTGGATGACAATCATCATTCACAATATTTTGGAATCGGGGAACAGTCAATGAAACCTCTTTCGTACAGGGACCGGGGGCAGCCTGGCGGACAACTTTATAGAAATGCAAATTTTTCAGAAAAGGAAAATTCTCAGAAATACAGAAGACCCGGACAAACTGTATCAGAGGGTCCTTATGCGTCGGATCAGTTCTATAATCAATACTGGTTTGAATCAACTACCCTGGCGACAAGCATTGACAAAACTTTTTGGGGAGCATTCAAATGGGTGTTCGCAAACGAGATCTCAAAAAACGTAATCAGGACTTATGATGGAAAAATCAGCGATGCTTACGATCCGGTTTTTGGCGAAACAAAGATCAAAGAGATAAATTCAATTCTGCCGACACCAAATGGAACTACAAAAGTTACCGAAGACCAAAATAGCGGAAAGATAAAAGGATACCATGGTGGCCAGATAAATTATTTCAGGGTAGGATTTGCCTATGACACAAGGGATTTTGAACCTGATCCGGACAGCGGGATGCTGGCTGAAATCAACTTTACAAATGTATCGAAGGCAACCGGATCTGGCTTTGATTATAATAAAATTTTCGGACAGGTGAAATTATTCTATATGCCGTTCCCGAAACTGTTCGAAGAGCTTGTGATCGCTACGAGGGGAGGAGTTTCCTATACCAGTAACGGTGCGCCATTTTCCGAGATCAGGTAAATCTGGAGTATCGACGGATCATTTACTGG
>JAIOQL010000179.1 GCA_021413405.1 Leptospira sp. | reverse complement strand
CCAGAAATAATAGATTTTTTAAATTCCGTGGATCTTTTTCAGGGACTCAGCGAAACCACGCTTACCCAGATTTACAATAACTGTGAGGAACAAAAATTTCACAGTCATGACATAATTTACGCGAAGGGGGAGCTCTCCCGGAATATTTATATAATCCGGTATGGAGAGGTGCGCATCAATCTGGATTTTGACGGTGGGGTTAACCGGTATTTGGGACCGGGTGAGGTTTTGGCCGAAAACAGTCTTTTGACCGGTCAGACACATTCTGCAACTGCAATGGCCACACTCAACTGTCTCATATATATCCTCGATGGAAATTATTTTCTGAAGCTTGCAAGCAAAGAAAAATTCATGTCTCACAATCTTGTTTTGCTCATGGGAAAACGGATGAGGGAAAATCTGGAAGGGGACAAGGGGAAGCATTCTCACACAAGGAGGCTAGTGACTCACATTCCTCTGGAACCAATAGAGAATTTCAGGGAAAAGGTAAACGAAATTGTATTTCTCGAAGCAGGAGAAATGAGGGAAAATGTTTCTGTCGTAGATATAAAAGAATTTGCTTTTGACGAGCCCGAACAGGCTGAAACTCATCTGAGTGATATGAAAAAAAAAAGCCCGGTATTGCATCTTTTCTCAGATTCTGACAGCCCGGGTCCTGGACTTGAAAATCTAATTATCCAGAGTGATCACATTGTCTTCTGGGAGATTGACCGGGAGGAATATTCCAGTCACAAAAACAATGTTCTGGAATACTGGAAGCCCAGGGTCAGGAATTTTGAAGACAGGTTTGTGCGTTATGTGACATCTGTTTCAAAGGATGGGCAGAGATTATCCAGGAAAGATAAAAATATTTATTTTGAAAAAGACAGGGTTTCCCGGTTCCTGATTTCAAAGACGAGAGGACTGGCACTTGGGGGTGGGGGAGCCAGGGCATTGGCGCATATCGGATTAATCAAAGTACTTGAACGGTCCGGAATCAAAATTGACTTTATTTCCGGTGCATCGATGGGGGCAGTCATCGGTGCTTTATATTCCCGTGGAGAGACCCCTGAATCCATGGAAAAATTTTTTATCAAGAATTTCACAGGCATTGATTCTGTATTCGACCCGACCCTCCCGGTTTATGCTTTCTATAAGGGAAAAAAAATGGAAAGAATGTTGCGTGCGGTTTTTGAAAATGAACTGATAGAAAATCTGCCGATTCCATTCTCAACTTCGGCAGTAGATCTGCAGGATGGCGAAGAATATATATTTGATAAAGGATTTGTATGGGAAGCTCTCCGTTCCGCGATAAGTCTGCCGGCGGTCTTTCCTCCTTTTGTGCTACAGGAACATATGCTTATAGATGGCGGAATGCTCAATAATGTACCTGTCAGTCTTGTTAAAAAAAAGGGAGCTGATATTGTCCTGGGAGTGAATGTTTCACCTCTTCAGGATCTGGAGTTATTCCAGCTCCTAGAGGATCGCGGAATAACGAAAAAATCATTTCTAAAGAATGTTGTAGAGAACGTGAAACATCCACCAATTATGAAAATAATGGCACGGGCTCTTCATCTCGAGGGAAGAGAAATAACAAAATTAAAAAGAGATACAATGGACCTGTTTTTGAATTTTCATGTAGAAGAATTCGGTCTTTTCGATTTTGAAAAGTGCAAATCAATCGTTTCTAGGGGGGAGGAAGAAGCTGAAAAACATCTAAAAGAAATAGTAGCAGTTTTTTCGGCCTGAAATAAACCGACAGTCCCTTCTCTGCATTGGCGCGGATCCGGGAAATTGGAAATTTATTCCAGAATTTCCGGAATGAGATGTTGCAGTCTATTCGAACATTCTCTCCAATTTTTTTTCCATTCATCACTTCCATTTTTCCCTACATTGTTAGTAACTGAAAAAAGAGCCGCATAGGAAAGTGAGAGTTTTTTTGCAATGTAGGCTATCCCAAAAGACTCCATGTTTTCAAATGAAATGTCTTTTGAACCGAAAAAATTCTTATCACCCGGATCCAGATCTGAAATCGTTATCGAATTGACTGAATTGGTTTTTCCCGGTCGGATCTTCTTAGATTCAAATGATGAAAGGAATCCTTCCGGAATTTTTGACATGATTTCTTTTTCAATGAGATCCGGCACTTTGACGATTCCCCGGAGTTCTGCGATTTCCTGGTAGAAAAAATGTTTAGAGTAGACGATTTCTCCTATCGCATAATTTTGTCCCGGGTAAGCTCCACAAGAACCGCAAAATAAAAGTGAACCTATGTTCGGGTTCTGTTTTAAATATCGGGTAATATTAAATACAGAATTGAGTTCGCCAACCCCGGAAACCAGAATGTTTAGCGAACTGTTCTTTTGTAAAAGATCGATTTCTCCGTCAAAGGCGCCGCATATAAGCAGATTTTTTTTATCAATCATCTTTTGATGATTTGTAGATTTCATCTATCATCTTAGCATACATTTCAAAGATAACATTCCGTTTCAGCTTCATCGTTTCCGTCATCTCTATCCCTTTTTCGAATTCTTTGTGAAGAATTGCGATGTTAGAAATTTTTTCAAATGCCTTAAATCCCGGATCGCTGTTTATTTTTTCTTTCACAATGTCTTTGAAAAATCTGACAATCACCGGATCTTTGTTCCAATCGTGGATTTCCGAAACAATCTGTTTTCCCTGAGCTGTAAAATGATCTTTAACAGTGTCCCATGCAGGGACAATGATTGCACCGAGATTTTTTCTGTCCTGACCAACAACGATCACCTGGTTTATAAAATTTGATTCGGCCAATTTTGCTTCAATTGGACCTGGTTCGAGGTTTTCTCCTCCGGAAAGAACGATCGTATCTTTAGCTCTTCCTGCAAATTTCAATTCACCTGTAGTCGTCCATGTAAGAATATCTCCAGAGTCGAGCCAGCCGTCCACAAGGGCAGCTTTGGTTTTCTCTTCATTCTTATAATAGCCCATTGTGATTTGCGGCCCCTTGTGCCAGCATACACCTTTGGCTCCGGGCTTGGTCACAACCTTGCCTTTCTCATCGAGCAGTTTCATCTGAATTCCGGGAATTGTTCTGCCGATCGCTCCGACTTTCGGCCAACGATAGGCTCCCATGAGTCCGATCCCTGTTGTCTCTGTCATTCCATATGTTTCGAGAATTGGTATCCCGATGGACCGGAAAAATACCGAAACATTTTCTGGCATAGCTCCGGCACCACACAGCGCAAATCGCATCTCGCCACCGAGAACATTCCTGACCTTTTGAAGGATTGCCTGGGCTATTTTATTCAGAGGGATCATTGGAATGAGAAGTGCCAGCGCTACGATCCGGTTAATCAGCTTTTCGGATGAATTTTCCGGATGAGTCAAAGCATAATTATCCTCGATTGTGTCCTGTAGTTTTCTGTAGGTCAGTGCAACAGTGTGGGCAAAATTAAAAAGTTTCTGATTCAAAGGCGGGGCCTTCTTTACATTATCAAAAATCTTTTTATACATTCCTTCCCAAAGACGTGGAACAGAAACAAGAACCGTTGGCTTCACTTTCTGGATATCCTGCGGTATTGTTGGAACTGAACTTGTTGCCATCGATGCCCCCCAGGCAATCAATGCAGTCTCGAGGAGCCTTTCGGCAATGTGCCAAGGTGGAAGAAAAATAATGGTTCTGTCGTTGTGGTTGATGGGAAGAAGCTGCTGAAGCTGATGAATTCCCCATGTAAAGCTCCGGTGATTGAGCATGACACCTTTTGGGGCACCCGTTGTTCCGGAAGTGTAAATAATAGTCGCTAAATCGGCGCCGGAAAGTTCCATCCCTCTTTTTTCATATTCCTTATCACCTTTTTTCTTAATGTAGGCTGCACCGCTGTTAAGAGCTTCCAGAAGAAAAACAAACTTTGCCTTCGGGAATTTACTTTTATGCTCATCCAGATTTTTGAATTTATCAGGACCTTCGATCAGGATTATCTGTTTTATACGTGTAAATTCACTTGCCATCCCGGAGATTTTTTTGAGTATCTTTTCGTTTTCGAGAATAACTACTTCTGCTTCGGAATGGTTCAGAATGAATTTTATATCATCTGTAGTCGCATCGCAACCCCTTGGAACATCGATGGCGCCTATCGTTACTGCCGCGAGGCTGCACATCAGCCATTCATAGCGGTTGTCGCAGAGATATCCGACACGGTCTCCCTTTTTCAGCCCGGTCTCAATGAAAAAATTGGCGAGTTTTTTCATGTCATCATACCATTCCGCATAACGTATACCGGAATAGTCGCCTGCGTCATCCTTGACCCAATACATCGGCCGTTCCGCATAGGTCACTGCGATGTCCCTGACTAAATGATAAATGCTTTCTTTTTCCATTACTACCCCGCTAAACTCAAAACTAATAAATCCATTGGTTAAACCGGAATCAATCCTTTTCTCTCATCAAACCCGCACATCAGGTTCATGTTCTGGAGCGCCTGGCCCGCAGCCCCTTTGACAAGATTGTCAAGTGCTGAAATCATAACGAGGACATCTGATGAAAACCGGAATGAAATATCTACAAAGTTTGTATTCTGAACTTTTTTTAGTTCAATCTCTTCGGGATTATCATAAAAACGGATAAAAGGTTCATTCCTGAACTTTTGCCGGATGCCATCAAAATCCTGTTTTTCGAGTGGCCGGTCAAAATGGATGACAAAAGTACTCAGTATTCCCCTGTAAGCAGGAAGAAGGTGAGGGATAAATATTATTTTCGACCTGTTTGTCGAAGCTCCGGTAAATGCATATTCTTCCATTTCAGGCTGATGCTGGTGGGATAATACTTTATAGGCACGGAAGTTTTCATACGTATTTGTAAAAGTAAAACCAATGTCTTCTGTTCGTCCGCCAGCGCCGCTTACACCCGAAGCAGAATTGACAATAACATTCCCGGAAATATTCTGACGGAGTTCCGACAAAGTGAAGAGGGGGGTTATCACCGAAGTCGCATAGCATCCCGGATTCGATACGAAATTCGCATTTTTAATCCGATCACGGAATATTTCCGGAATTCCAAATACAACCTGTTTCATGAGATCAAAAGAACTGTGAGTGAGTCCATAAAACTTCCCGAAAATTTCCTTATCGTGCAACCGGTAGGCACCTGACAGATCAATCAGTTTGTGACCCTTCTCAAGGAGCTTGGGAGTTAATTCAAGTGAAACCTCATTTGGGACGGCGAGAACAACGAGAGAATCTTTTGGGATCGGATCTTCGTGTTTATGGAAGACCAGATCCTTTCTATATCGGACACCGGTATCAGAAAGATTTGAACCTGCTGATTTATTACTGGTAGTATGAACTATTTCGAAATCCGGATGATGAACCAAAAGAGAAATAAGTTCCTTTCCGGTGAGCCCGCCCGCGCCAATGATAGATACATTCATGGTTTAATATTCTACAAATTCTTTTGAGTACTGTGTCATATCTAATTTTTCTGCATTCCTGATTAATCGTATTCCCAGTCTGTCTGGATAATCGCCAATTGGAACTTCAATTTCTGTTTTTCTTCGAACTCTTCCTTGAATCTTCTGATTAGATTGCTATTTTTACCGGGGCTGGGTCTGATTTCAGTATGAATCTGGAATTTGGACAAAAAAAACGCCGGGCTCATCACCCGGCGGTCAATAGTTTCTAAAAAGAAAGCCGTTATTCGTATTTTATCCCGTAGCTTCTATTGGTTCAAGCTCTTCTTCCAGTGATTTATTCTTTTTTGAGGAAATTTTATCAATTTTTCCATTCACTGGAGCTTCCACTGGAATCGGGTCAACTTGGGGGCCAATTGGTGGTAAATCGTTCAAACTCCTGACCTGCGCCTCAATTTTGGCTGCTAATTCCACATTTTCGAGTAAAAATACCCGTGCAGACTCTTTGCCCTGGCCGATTTTCTCAGAATTGTAGGAATACCAGGATCCGCCTTTCGTGATTATGTCGTGCTTGACGGCTAAATCAATCAAAGAACTTTCCCTCGATATTCCTGTGTTGAACATTACATCAAATTCAGCCTGGCGGAACGGCGGGGCACATTTGTTCTTCACAACTTTGACCCGAACCCTGTTTCCCACAGGTTCTTCTTTTTCCTTCAGGGTTTCAATCTTCCGGATGTCCAGACGAACACTTGCATAAAATTTCAAAGCATTCCCACCGGTCGTAGTTTCCGGAGAACCGAACATGACTCCGATTTTCATCCGGATCTGGTTGATGAAAACCACAGTGGTGTTCGATTTTGAAATTGTACCTGTGAGTTTACGAAGGGCTTGTGACATGAGTCTTGCCTGGAGTCCCATATGAGAATCTCCCATGTCCCCTTCAATTTCTGCTTTCGGAACAAGTGCCGCCACGGAATCGATAACGATGATATCGATTGCATTGCTTCTGACGAGAGATTCGCATATTTCAAGTGCTTCTTCGCCGGTGTCAGGCTGGGCCACCAGAAGATCGTCAATATTGACTCCCAGTTTTTTGGCATAGGCCGGGTCGAGAGCATGTTCCGCATCAATAAAAGCAGCGATCCCACCTTTCTTTTGTGCCTGTGAAATGGCAGAAAGCATAAGCGTTGTTTTTCCGGAAGATTCCGGGCCATAGATCTCTACGATTCTTCCGACCGGGAGACCGCCTATTCCGAGAGCAATATCCAAATCGAGAGAGCCTGTGGAAATTACAGGAATCGGGCCCCTGTCCGGTTGTGCTCCGAGCCTCATGATCGAACCTTTTCCAAACTGTTTTTCAATCTGGCTGAGAGCGGCATCTACTGCCTGTTTTTTCTCTTCATTTTTTTCCGAGATAACTTCTTCGGCTCTTTCTTCTTTGGATTTTTTCATTATAAACTCCTGTCCTATTATTCTATACAGGTAAAAAACTTTCACCTGGGTCAGGGAAAAAGCGGAAGAATTACAGAAAAAAGCCAAAAATCAGCTATTTTGTGAATTTCAAACACTTTCGGTTGATTTCCCTGAATCTACCTTATTATGTCACTATATCCGGACAAAATTCTCATAAAAATCAAAAAATTTATGTCGCGGGAAAAATCTTTGAAAACGATACTCATTTAGGTCTTAGTACTTGTATAGCATTTTTTTGGAATTTTGGATGTTTTTTTGATCATCCGGAAAACCGGATCAGCCACCGGCTTTCAATTTTGAAATAAAATATTGCCCGATTTTACTGATTATGCCATTGATCGGGAACAGTGTATGAACAGTTGTATAAAATCCTTAAACAATTTTGGGAGTTAAATGATGCGCCGCGAACCTGCTGGAAATCAAGTTCTGAATTCTTTGCCTGGATTATTCTATACCTGCGGGATTCTTATATTCGTTGGTTGCAGCATTTGATTTATTAAATAAAATTGTAATTGATCAGAGACTTTTTCGGTTTTAGGTAGCGCTCCTGTCCATCGAGTGCTTAAAAATATTTTCTAATATAACGAATTTTTTTCAGATTCTTAAAACAGGGAATTTCGGGTATCAGGGATCAACTTTTTTCCATTTCTCTAATTTTTCCTTTCCTGCGTACCCACAGTTGAAATGCAGGTAGTAGATGCCAGTTCCATCGAAAGACATACCGCTAAAGCCGTTAAAAATATTCCTGATCGAAGATTCGGATGACGATGTATATCTTCTGAAAAGACATATTGAAAAGGCGGGATTTGAGCTGACTATTGTCAGGATATTGGATGATTACTAGTTGAGGAGCGCCATACTGGAGCATTCCTGTGATGTCATTATTACCGATCACGAACTTCCGCGTTTTAACTCGAGTGAGGTTCTGAGCGTTGTACGGGAAAATAAAATTGATACACCGGTGATAATTGTTTCGGGAATCATTGGAGAAGACAGAGCCGTAGAAGCAATGAGAAACGGTGCCAATGATTATATAATGAAAACAAATCTGAGCCGCCTTGTTCCTGCAATTGAAAGAGAAATGCGTGAAGCTGAATCGAGAATTGCGAGGCGTCAGGCTGAGGATATGATCGTCTATATGGCCTATCATGATTATCTCACCGGCCTTGCAAACAGGTTTGCTTTTGAAGAGAAACTTACCGCAATTCTTGAAAAAACAAAATCCGGTCATGACAGCCAGAACACTCTTATGTATCTGGATCTTGACCAGTTTAAAGTACTGAATGATACAGCCGGACACACCGCCGGAGACGAACTTTTACGCAGAATTTCTTCGGTTATCACCCGGATAGTTTCGAGGGACATTATGGTGGCGAGACTCGGTGGAGATGAATTCGCTGTGATACTCGAAAATTTTTCTGCAGAGAAGTCGAGGACAATTGGTTACCAGATTTTAAAATCAATCAATGAACTGCGGTTTC
>JAIOQL010000195.1 GCA_021413405.1 Leptospira sp. | reverse complement strand
CGCATTTAGTGATAAAAATCAATTCGAAAAAGCCGTATCAATAGCAAATGAATTTAAAAATCCTGATCAAAAACCTTGACTTTGCAAACTTCCCTGAAAAACTGTTAGGTCAGTCTCACAAAACATATATATGACAGATCCGAAAGATATTACTCATCATTCCGCGAAAGAGGAAAGAGATTTTCTGCTTGAATACAAAGTTATAGATGTTTCCGCCCTTCCAAAGGTAGAAATTCTTGGAGTCAATTTCGACAATGTCACACTGGATGAATCAGTAGCTAAAATATTGAGCCTTGTAGAAAAGAAAGAAAGTTATCATCATGTTTTAATTTTGGATCCGATAAAACTCATGTATATGCGTAAGGCGAAACCACTTCATCGCATTGCTGAAAAAGCCTCGATGATTCTTGCAGAAGGCGCAGGTCTTGGATGGGCGTCGGGAAAAACCGGCTTCCCGCTCAAAGAACGGATTTCAGTAATCGGGCTGATGATGGATCTCATCAGACTTTCTGAAAAAAAAAGTTTCACTCTCTTTTTTCTCGGAAGCAAAGAAGACATTATAGAAAGTGTATTTTTCAACCTTATCCGTCATTTCCCTGAAATCCGGATCGTCGGCAGACATTCGGGTCACATGTCGAAAGAGCGTGAGCTAATGGTAAAAGAAGCGATCAGGAAAACAAGTCCCGATCTGATTTTCATAGGGATGGATTTTCCAATGCAGGAAGTCTGGATAGAAAATAATACCGGATACCTCGGAAAGTCAGTCGTTATCGGAGTGAGCGGGGCTTTTGATATTCTCTCCGGAAAAATCAAGAAAGCTCCTGACTATTTCCAGCTTAGGGGATTGACCTGGCTCTGGAGAATAATTTCGAAACCATGGAGAATTAACAGAATACTAAAAACGATTTATTTTGTTCTTCTCGTTCTGGTAAAAAAAAGAAAAAAAGATCTGCGAACAGCGCAGGCTGAAAAGCCCGGCAGCCCATAAATATTTTTCTTTTTAGTGCATTATCTTTTTATGAATTTCCTGCATCTCCCGGATACTGTCAAGAGATGGTGCAAGCCAGTCATCAAGCAATGGCTCTCTCCTTGATTTTTCCTTGAAAGCAAGATCTTATATACTGCAACGAGGGTCTGATAAATTTCCTGGTGACTCATATCTTCTTCAACAGGACGTCCGACCTTTGCTTCTTTTTCCTCAAAATCATCCTTAATTTTCATGTAATTTCCAAGGCTCGCGTTGAGTTGCTTTGTATAATAAAAGGAATTAGCCTTTCCCATCAGAAGATTCGGGTTTGAATACATATCCTCTTCGCCGATGTTCGACCATTCTTCAAGGGCATCCTTGTAATTTGAATCCATATACTCAACCCAACCGGTGAAGTAATAAAGTTCCCGTTTTAGTTCTTCACTTTTCAGATTTCTCTCAATCGCCTTTTTGAAATTAGTTACGCTGTTCCGGAGTTCTTTCCTCCGGTTTTCATCTTCGTCTGTAAGATCATCTCTTCCCCGGACAGGATATATTTTTCTTCCCGGGAATTCCTGGATATTATCCTTGCCGGTTATCCCGGCAGCCTGCATATACTGGATTTTACCTTTATCAAAAAAGATACGTCCTACATCACCTTCGGTGAGAGTTTCATCTTCCTCCCTGACTCCAAAATCCCTGTGATATTTTTCATATCTTTGCTCCGAAACGCTGAGAAGATTCATCGCTTCATTTGGATTTGCAACTCTCATATAATATTCTGCCATCTGAAGCACTGCAAGATAATGACCGGGATCATAATGAGCAGCCAGTTCAAATTGTTTGAGAGCACGCTGGGTTTCCCCTTTTTTCAGAAAATATCTTCCCCTCTGGTAATAACCTTCTGCAAATTCGTCTCCACGGATTTCTTCCTCATCAATCATCTCTGTTTTACCAAATGCAATATTCAGAAGATGCTCAACATTATCATCGATTTCCATCCCCGTCACCTGGTCTTCCGGGTTAATGTTGTATTTAATCCGGACATCGCTCGAATCAAGATCGATATAAAACGAGGTGAGTTTTGTAAGCGTAAAAATAGAAAGATCTTTTTCGATTCCGAGCGCATTCCTCACCTGCCTGTGATGATTCAGTACAAATTGTGGATTCCGGTCCGATTTCCACATTTCTATGTATGTGCTCAGCAACCCTCCATGTCCTTTTGGATCTTTCGGGGAAACTTCTATGATTTTGTTATAATAGGATGCTGCTTTTCCGAATTCCTTCTGCTGGTAATAAATCTTCGCAATTCCGGCTAACGCATCTTCGTCATGCGGCATTTCAACATCAGTGAAGACCTCTTTGTAGTAATTGATCGCGAGATCGTCGTTTTTATATATGTTTCCTTGTCGTGAATATTTTTTTGAAGCCTTGAAACAATATAGGCACCGGCTTTTATTATTCTCCGGTCAACCCTGTCCTGGGAAGTGAGTTTCATCGCATCAGCTTCATTAGGTTTTCGTCCGGCAATCGGAAGTTTTTCATTATCCCATTTTTCATTCTTCGCAAGACTGATGTAGGGAACTTCTTTACGCTTATCCCACGCTCCCATTTCACCTTTGATATCTTTTCCGAAATCAGGCTGGACAATTCCAAAGAGTTTTTCAAAGGACCTGCCATATTCTCCTGCTTTCATATAGGCAATTCCGTATGCATTCAGATATTTCAGGCTATTCGGTTCAATTTTTTCGCCGTCCCGGAAATTATCCTCTGCTATTGCAAAATATTCGAGCCGTTTCCTTGAGTCAGATTCATGGATCGCTTTCTGGATACTTTCCAATCCTACTTTATATTTTTCTCCCGCACGAAGAGGTATTAATACATATTTGTAAAACGAGATGCCACCGCTTACAAGCAGAATACCTGCAGCAACAGCGAACAACGTACGGCGGATTAATTCTCTTTGACGAAGAGCTCCCTGTTTTGTATAGATGGGCTTCGTCGAAATGATGGGGACACCATCTTCCGAATATTGACCGGAACTGTCGAAAAGTTCTACTTTGTAACCAAGAAGCGGAGTCAGGAATAAGGCAATATCCGCCGGTTTCTGATTCGTTTTGATTAATTCAAGCAGCTCTTTCTGATTTGATTTCGGAATCCGGTCGTTGACGATTACATCGATTACAGTGCGTTTTAATTTTGGCGGGTATTTAACAATTTCCTGCTGAATCGTTGCCAGTTCTTCATCGGTCAGTGATTTATCCGGCTCATCCTCCTGAGCAAGGCTGCTCAGATCATCCTCGAATGCATCTGCAGCTGTGTCTGTTCCACCGTCCTGATCATCTCCGGACTCACCTGCATCAAATCCAAAATCCTCAAGACCCGATGATGGAACGCTTTCCATTTCACTCGTACCGAGATCTGCACTGAAATCATCCAACCCGTGAGTTGGATCATGAAACTCTTCCGTAGACTCATCAGGTGATGGGGCAGTTGAGCCAAGATCGCCAAATGCATCTGCATCGCCTGACGCACCAAACATATCGTCCGCATCTTCTTTGCCGGAAGAAGGAGATGGTGCATCAAGCCCGGCAAATGGATCAGCAGAAGAAGACAGATCCGGTTCCCCTCCCATATCGGCAAAAGGATCATCAGTTGGTTCAGGTGCTTCCGAAGCAGGCGCATCTCCAAATCCGGCAAATGGATCACTTTCTGTGGTGGTGTCGCCTGACGCACCAAACATATCATCAGTGTCGCCCGCAGGGGACTCATCTGAAATTCCGGCGAACGGATCTTCCGATGAGCCAGAATCGGCTTCTCCGCCTAAATCCCCAAATGGATCAGCTTCCGTCTCACCAGGCTCAGGCTCACCCGACGCTCCAAACATGTCATCATCGGCTGGAGGTTCTGCGGAAGCTTCATCGGACAGGCCAGCGAAAGGATCCTGTTCAGTTTCAGCGACTTCAGTATCGCCTGACGCACCAAACATATCGCCAGCGTCCACCGCATCTTCCGGCGGAGCTTCAACCGGCTCAACGTCCATTCCTGCAAACGGATCTTCAGGTGCAGCTTCACCGGATGCTGGTTCTTCTGACCCGAATCCAAAATCATCCGTTTCAGGAGCCGGCTCAGGGGTTTCTTTCAGTGAAGGTTCAGCGAGAAGTTCATCAAGATCAATATCATCATCATCAAATTTCTTTGTTTTTGGAAGTCCTGTGTCTTCTGATTCCTGAATACCAGAAGATTCTTCAGTATCATCTTCCTGATCAAAATCATCCGTTTCTTCTTCTTTTTCGTCTTCCTGAAGAACGAGAGGCTCCGCATAGCCCAGCTTTTTTCTAAGGGCTTTGGCAAGGGGGTTCAGTATCTCCGTAGTTGTTGGATTTGTATTTAATGGTTCCAGAATACCCGCAACAATCGTTTTTTCGTCCGGGCTGAGTGCTGTAATTTTTGTATCTGCCATAAAAGCTAATTATTAATATTAAATATCGGCCAAACGTGTTTTTTAGCCCAAAATATTTTTTTATGTCACCTGCTTGTCAAATTGAAAAGATAACCGGTCGTTATCCAGTCTGAACGATAAAAAGGCTATCCCTTTCCCCGAGTCTGTTCGAAAAAATATATATAATCCATAAAAATCGAACTTTACCGGTTCGATTATATAGTAAAGCCCATGAAGAAAAAGAAACTTTATTTTTTAACAATCCTGTTCTTTGCGTGTTTATCAGCAGCAGTATTTGCAGAAGATGCTGTCGACTGGATCGGATCCTATTCTTCCGGTGAGATGGAAGGCCAGGATCAGAATGGTCAGCCGAAAGAAGGCAATGTATATTACTATTGGCAACTTGAAAGCCTGAAACGGGCAGTATCTCCACGATACATCCGGTTTGTTGACATTGAAAATTATCCAAACCGGAACAAACTTCTCACACGCGGGATTTTATTTACTTACAACGGTTTGATGGTCGATGAGACCGGCGTTTGTGGTAATTTCACTTCGTGGCGATGTGTCCCGATGAAGAAAAATAAATTTGGAATTTTTTATACGGTAATCCTGCCAGAACTGAAAAACCGGAACAAAGAAGATAATCCCCATTATGAATATAAATTCCAGGTGGACGGGCTATTCGAATTTGATCCAGAAAACCAGAATAAAAAAGAAGATGGGGAAGGTTCTTATATTTCAGAATATATACTCGAACAAAAGGATATTGAGAAACAGATCTCTGCGATGGTTCTAGAAAATGTTCCGGGAGAAGAATTTGATTTTCGCACAGTTGATTTTAAGATCTATCTTCCCGATGCCGAAACAGTAACCCTGGTCGGTGATTTCAATAACTTGAACCCGGAACATGATTATATGAAAAAAGACAGGAATGGAATATTTACTGTCCGTAAAAAGCTAAAAACCGGTGAATATTTGTACAACTACATCGTCGACGGAAAAACAATGCTCGATACATATAACCCGGAATCCAGGCAAAAAGGAAATACTGAAGAAATATCTTCGTTTATCGATGTTCCCGATCGCGCAGCTCCAATGGAAAAACTGTAGTAAAACATTTGCAGATTACGTCAGAAAAGTACACAGTTCAAAAAACTTCGTGCGCAATTCTCTGAGATTAATCAAAAACAATCCGCTTGACAGGGATTTTAAAATTGGTTCTAATTTTTAGTACGAATCAGTCCCCGGAGAAAAGAATGAATCCCTGGAAAAAAATAGTTATACTTTCTGTTATTGCTTTACTGATAGCATCTACAAGCCCGGAGGTCAGGGCGTTTTGCGGTTTTTATGTAGCAAAAGCAGATGCAAAACTTTTCAATAAATCTTCCCAGGTAGTTCTCGCCCGCATAGATGATAAAACTGTTCTCACTATGGCGAACGACTATGAAGGGGATCTGAAAGAATTTGCAATTGTGGTTCCCGTTCCAACAGTTCTGGAAAAAGATCAGATACATGTTGGTGAGAAAAGTGTAATTGAACGGATTGATACGTTTACCTCTCCGAGACTCGTTGAATATTTCGACGAAAATCCCTGTGCAATCCAGTATGATTATGAAAGAAAATCTGATTCTGTCAAATCAGCTGAGTCTCCGTCAGGGAATTTCAGGAAGAAAAACGGTCATGGAGTAACTATAGAGGCGCAATATACTGTCGGGGAATATGACATACTCATTCTGTCTGCAAAAGAAAGCGGGGGTCTTGAATCCTGGCTGACAGACAATGGATATAAAATCCCTAAGGGTGCTTCGGCTGTGCTTGCAGTATACATAAAACAGAATATGAAATTTTTCGTTGCAAAAGTAAATCTGAAGGAACAGTCAAAAACCGGGTTTTCCTATCTTCGACCGATCCAGATGGCTTTTGAATCTCCAAAGTTCATGCTTCCGATCCGGCTTGGAATGGTGAACGCAAATGGATCGCAGGATCTTTTTATTTATGCACTCACAACAAAAGGCAGGATCGAAACTACAAATTATAGAACAGTAAAAATTCCATCCAATGTGGAAATTCCGGTCTACGTTAAAGAAAATTTTTCTGAATTCTATAAGGGTATGTTCTCGAGCCAGCTGAAAAAGGAAGATCTGAGAGTAGTTTTTCTCGAACACGCATGGGATATGAGCTGGTGTGATCCTTGTGCAACTGAGCCTTTAAGCAATGAGGAAATGAAGAAACTGGGAGTTTTCTGGCTTGGGGGTTCAGGTAATAATGAAAAAATGATGAGAAGACAACCCCTCGCAGCCCCGCAATGAGGAGTCTTCGTAACACGACTTCATGTGAGATATGATTTCGCACATTTTCCGGAAGATCTTGTTTTCCAGGAAACCGGAGACAGAACAAATTTTCAGGGGAGATATGTTCTCCGTCATCCCTACAACGGTGATGAAAAATGCGATGCGATGGCCGCTTATAAAAAAGGAGTCCGCGACAGGCAGGAAAGAGAAGCACAAACTCTTTCAAATCTCACAGGCTGGGACATACAAAAAATTCGCGACAAAATGAACCTCGGGAAACAGGGTTCTGGTGATTCAAGCAAGTGGTGGAAAAAAATCTGGGATTGAAAAGACGGTCCGGGTTTTGTCATTGTTCCGACAAGCCCGGCTGCCCGTTATATTCCATCAGCAGCGCATCGCTTCCATCAGGGTAATATTCCCGTCTCGATCCTTTCAGCTTAAACCCGGCTTTCCGATAAAGTGAAATTGCCGGTATGTTTTCTGAACTGACTTCGAGAATGACAGGTTTGTTCCTTTTTTTGAGATATGAAATCATCTCCATTCCAATTCCTTTTTTCCTAAATCCGGGAATAACACCGATCCGGAGAATTTCAATCTCAAATTCATTTTCGCGATAAATCACATACCCTGCTGTATCAAAGGCATCATTTACAAAGGCGGGCCAGGAATTGAATAAATGCGATTCAATTTGCTCTAATGTCCAGTGACCTTCGGGAAAACATTTTTTTTCAAGTTCCAGAAGCAGGGCGGCATTATTTTGTAATATTCTTTCTATCAGATAATTCCCTCGTTCAATTCAAAGTCTAAAATGGTCCTAGATTTTATAATCATTATAACGGTCAAAAAAATAAAAAAATTACAAATTTTACGCCTTAGCCCCGATATCCCGGTCAAACATGCATCAGCTAAAATAAATTTTTATTTAAAATTATCAA
>JAIOQL010000205.1 GCA_021413405.1 Leptospira sp. | reverse complement strand
GCGACTTCTCCATCTACAGAGGGTGCATTTCCAGGTTCAGTTTCCGCAACGGGCTTTTCCGCTTCCGTAGCTGGCGCATTTGCTTCTCTCCTGTATGTGAAAAGGTTTTCAGATTTTTTTTCCGTTGTAATATTATAGAGTTCCTGCGACCGAATTCTTGGGCGTCCCTGCGCTTTTTTTGGTTCTGCTGTTGAGAGAGCTATTTTAACATTTTTCCAGTTCTCTCCTGATTCCTGATAAATTTCAGCGAGATATTCGATCTCTATCAGGTTTTTTCCTGTTTTGGAAATGTTGTAGACCGGTTTCCAGGATGAATTCGGAACAATATACGAAATTAATAATTCTGATGAGACTGGTAATTTTGATGAATTCGAAATTTTGATTTCGGTTATCCGTTTAGATTTTCCGGATTTAGAAATAATTGAATCAAGCTTCAGATTCAATATCCGTAGGGATTCTTCCGTTCTGATTAGGGATATTTCATTTTCGTGAAGTTCTCTTTCGATTTCCAGATTTTTTCTTCTAAAAAAAGAAAGTGATTCCTTCCAGTTAGGTAACTCGGCTTCTGATCTACTATATGCGGCCTGCCTTGAAATGGTGTCCACCGTGAGATTTTCAAATCCAGATACACCAGATTTCTCGGCTCGTATATTTTCAAGATTCGAAATAATTCTCTTCCTTGTTTTTTCATGAGATTCTATCTGGTTTTTCAATTCATCGAGGGAGGCATCATTATACGAATTGGTCAATTCTATGTATGAATTCACGGAAGAAACGCGGAGATTTTTTTCGCCGGGAAAAGATGCCTGCAATGTTTCATCGCTCAGGACTGCCGGAAGTTCGGTCACTTTATATGTTATTTCACCAGGCTGTACATTTAATTTTGTTTTCCTCGTCACTTGAGCTCTGTCGCTATACACAAGAACGTTTTTTATCGGTGCTTCAAAGTTTTGCGAAAAAATTTCGCCAAAAGCAACCGCAAACAGGATTAGACTGTAGATAATCAAGTTCATTCTGAATCTCCGGCCTTGTCGCGGAGTATATTTTGTGACGGATACCGCACAATAAATTCAAAGGTTATCTTTTCTTCTGCTCCGCTTCGGATATTCAAAGGTTGCCTGAATATTCCGTTTGCGTCTATTTTTAATCTTGGTTCCGAGGAAATCATTTCAATAGAAACATCTTTATCCAGAGTGTGCGGAATCCTGTCTACGATTGTTACTGAAATGTTTTCGCTCTTCCGGTTCCTGACAGAAATTATCACATTTGTCCTGATTGCATTTTTTTCGGAAATGATTCCTTTTTTTTCCCGGAATTTGGTTTCCCTTCTTTCAACCTGGATGTCGTCGTCTGAACCCAAATCAAATTTCAGTTCTTCTCCGCGGAGGGTCAGGTTCAGATTTGATGTTCCGAGAAAATTTTCCCGGACGAAAAGATCAAGCGGGCCCGCGAGAAGCGGTTCCCTGTTTTTCGAAACAGACGACGCGGTCAGAAATGCTGATTTTTGGGAAATTGGCGACGATTCATACTGAATTTGAGACGGCAGCTCTTCAGAACTGATGTAAACTTTATTGAATGAATTGTCCGAAAGAATCGTTTCATTGCTTTTTGCAGAATATCTGTAATCAAATCCTCCGGAGGAAGTTCGCGGCGGGATCAGCTGGTATCCCAATTTTATATTTTGTTCCAGTATCTGGGATCTTCTTGTAATTTCTTCGATGTCGGTTTGTGTCTGAAGCAATTCCTTCCGTTGTTTTTCATTGAGGCGTAGAAACTTTTCTTTCGCCTTTTTGCCAAAATCTATTGCGGAAGTATAATTTTGTGTTTGAAATGAAGATTTCAAATTCGAATAATCTGATTTCAGATTGTTCAGATTTTCTTCTGTGAAAAAAGATCTGGAATTGACATTGTTCTGGAGCAGTATGTCTTTTGAGAGAGCCTGGGCCTCCTGTGCGACTATTTCCTGGGCCGGAGCTTTGTTCGCACTTTTTTTGTACCGCTTTTCTTTTTCTTTCTTGCCGTCATTCCCGCCCAATAGCTTATCATTAGACCTGTATTCGTCTTCGTCAGAAATGCTTCGTTCTTCGGCCTGCAGTCCCCCGAAATCCTGTTTCTGAACCATTCCTTTCCGGGGAGCAGAAGGGGAAGGCATTGCTTTTCCTGTAGCTATTTTTGACTGGAACTGGGGAAAATTTTTTGCATCGTCCTCCTGAAACCCGATTCTCCATTCCGTTAATGCGGGTACTCCGTAACTCAGATTCAGATCTGCAGCGGAAAAAGAAAGATCAATATCTTTCCAGTCTTCCCCGGTGTTATTTTTGACGAGTGCGAAGAATGACAAATTGTTGATTTTACTTGTGGTGTCCACTTTCACAGAATATCTCGGGTACCACTCGGCGCCATAAACAAGATATTCAACAGTAAATTTGAGATCTTCAATAGAGGACGCGCTATAATCAACTTCGATGGATTTTCTTACAATTTGTTCGGCTTTCTTGAAATAATCCAGTTTTGCTTCTGCTACAACGAGATCTTCACGGACATTGTCAATTTCTTCCAGTTTTGAATATTCTATTCTGGCGTTTTCATCAAGCAGCGTTCGGATCATTTTCTGGAAAGATGACCAGATTGAAACTGCAAGATTGATCTCTACATGCGAATTTGTGAGAGGCGGTTTATTTTTTGGCACGATTCCCACTAACGTTTTTTTGTGGGATGTGATCACAGAAAATTCGTTGTTCAGGAGGTTCAGTTTCTGCTGTAAAGAGTCATAATGCAATTTTGCTTTTTTTGCTTCTTCACTCTGGTAGACCTTGTCGATTGTTTCGATCACATTGATTTTGTTCAGTTTGATCCCCGCTGATTTCGGTTCAAAATAAATTGAAATTGATTTGTTCTGAAGTGATGCAGGAAGTTTGCTGATAGTGAATTTTCTTTCAGCAATTTCTTCCCTTTTGAGCCTGCCTTTTCTTCTTATAAATGCAGCGTCCTGGTATAAACGGAC
>JAIOQL010000178.1 GCA_021413405.1 Leptospira sp. | reverse complement strand
GGAGCCAACGAGAGATCTCAGAAGCTTAAGTATCATATCCAGACAAGTGGAAGATCCCTCCACGCACAGGAAATTGATTTCAATGATATCCGGACGACTCTTCAGGCTCTCTATGCTATTTATGATAATACAAATAGCCTCCATACAAATGCGTTTGATGAGGCTATCACTACTCCAACGGAAGATTCTGTTCGCCGTGCGGTTGCAATCCAGCTCATAATAAACGAAGAACTGGGATTGAATAAAAACCACAACCCGATCCAAGGTGCTTATATCATTGATGAATTGACTGATCTTGTAGAGGATGCTGTGCTCAAAGAATTTGACCAGATCTCTCAGAGAGGCGGGGTGCTTGGTGCTATGGAAACAATGTACCAGAGGGGAAAAATTCAGGATGAATCCCTATACTATGAAACACTGAAACATGACGGGAGCCTGAAAATAATCGGTGTAAATACATTCCTTGGTGATAAAAAAACAAATGAATCAAAGATTGAGCTGATACGATCGACAGAAGAGGAAAAAAAACAACAGCTTGGTTCTCTCGGTTTATTTCATACGCTCAATAAAACGAAATCAGAAAAAGCTCTGCAGGGTTTACGGAAAAAAGCTCTGACAGGAGAAAATATTTTCTCTGAGCTGATGGAGACATCAAAATATTGCAGTTTAGGCCAAATTACGGCAGCAATGTATGAATTTGGTGGAAAATATAGACGCGGTATGTAATTTTTTTTCGTTAATAACTTATTATCGTATATTTTTTAGTCAAAATCTATTAAGTAGCCCAAGAAGTCGGGAGAAGTGGCCCGAATAGTTGTAACGGCTACAAAATAAGATTTATGACTGAAGACAGAATATCAGACCAATCAGCAAATGCACAAAGTTTCGAAGTCGGAAGAGCCACCGAACTCGAGAATTTGAAGGCAGAGCTTCAAAAAATCAGGGAAAGCGAAGAGGATTTGCGCCGGGAGCTTTTCGAATCCAGAGAGAATGTAAAGGCCTGGGAAAACCTGTATGACCTTTTGCTTGAGGAAAAGAAGGATACCTCTGAAATTATCAAAGCCCACGAGAGTCTCACAAATCTGATCAAAATTGAGAAGAAGGAAACAAAGCACGCCATCGAGGCTCTGAAGGAACACCAGAAGATTTCTCAAACGGAAATTCAGCAGAAATCCGCAACCTTGAAAAATATTTTACAGATTAACAAGGATATCACTGCGCTTCCTAACGGTTACATACTCCTCGATAAAATTGTGGAATCAATTTTGCACGTTCTTAATGCAGAAAGAGGAATCCTGTTTCTCAAAAAAGATTCAATGATGATCCCGGAAACCTTGCTGAATATCACAAAAGACGAAATTGAATCTGAAGATTTCAAAAAAAATTTTAATACTATAAATGATTCTATCAACCAGAAAAAAACCAAGATCCGTGTTTTCAATGATTATGATTTTTCGGAATCTGTGGAATATGCACTGATAATCTGTTCCCCTCTAATGATACAGGGAAAAGTTGTCGGGGTCATTTATCTTGATTCCTACACATTCCGGGCATCTCTTGAAGAGCTGGACATTGATACTGTTGAAATATTCAGTTCCCAGCTGGCACTTGCGATTGAAAGCAGCGCGCTCTATGACCAGTTGGAGCTTGAGTTTAAGAATAAAACCAAAGAACTCAATCTTGCAAATGAAAAGCTGAATAACATTATCCGGAATATTAAAAGTGACATGAACCTTGCAAAAAAAATTCAACAAAAACTCCTTCCTGCCGTCGGAGAGCAATTTGCCGGATTGATTTGCGACGTTGTCTATACACCGATGCTGGAAATTGGTGGTGACATTTATGATATCTTTGAACTACGCGAAGGATATGTCCGGGTTTTTCTTGCGGATGCAACCGGACATGGAATCCAGGCAGCGTTGACGACGACGCTGATAAAAGCTGAATATGATAAGATCAGAAAAAGCAGTGCAAAGCCAGCTGAAATACTGAAGCAACTGAATAATAATTTTTTGAAAATGTATAAATCCCTGAATGTATTTTTTTCGTGTATAATCTGTGATTTCAATCTGAATCTCAAAGAAATCATTTTCAGCTCTGCCGGACATCCGGATCAGATTCTCATAACAAATGGAAAACTGAGTCTGCTTCCAAGGACCGGAAGAATCATTGGAATCAGGGAAGATGTGGAATATCTGAACCAGGTTTATGAATTTAGTCCTGCTTCAAAGATTTTCTTCTTCACAGATGGTGTTTTTGAAGAATTTGATAAAAACATGGATATGTTTGGTGAAGAAAAACTTTTCGAAATTATTGATGAAATGAAAGAAAAATCAGTAGCAATGATTGCCAGAAAGTGCATGTCGGAACTTAAAAAATTCCTGGAATTTGAAAATCGTTTTCACGATGATATTACTTTGATCGGATTCGAATCCCTGCCATAGAAAGACCGGATCGTTTTATGTTTTAAGCTTTAGAGTTGTACGCAAGATAAAGAATGGTTCTGTCATCGTTTTGAAGCATCCCGCTGCAAAACTTATTGAGATCTTTAACCAGACCTTCCACGAATTGATTGACTTCCATTTCGTGATTGTCTGCCAGATATCCCTTCAATCGGTCATACTCATACATTTCCCCTGCTAAATTCATTGCATGCACGATCCCGTCTGTAATGAACAAAATCTTGTCTCCCGGCTTCAGATAAACTGAGCCACTGTCATAATCAACCCTATCGGCTGCCCCGATCAGGAAAGATTTTTCCGTGTGTAGGTCGATGATCTTTGAATCTTCTTTTCTGAAAAGAAGAGCCGGGTGGTGCCCGGCGTTGCAATATCTGAACTCCCCCGTTTCCAGATTCAGGATAGAGTAATATGCAGTGACGAAATATTCCATATCCCCTATGAAATGGTACATCTCCCGGTTCACACGTTCGCATATCTCGTGGGGCTGGAGGTTTATCTTAGTATTCGTTGTAAAGGAGACCTTGGCCATTGTTGAAATGAGAGCAGCCGGAACACCGTGACCGGACACATCTGCAATCAGGAAACCATACCTGTTTCTTTCCACGCGGATGATATCATAAATATCGCCGCCCAGTTCATCCATTGGTGTATAATCACCTGCAAGTGAAATTTCTTTGATATGTTC
The DNA here is from genome assembly GCA_021413405.1 of Leptospira sp. Taxonomy (GTDB): domain Bacteria; phylum Spirochaetota; class Leptospiria; order Leptospirales; family Leptospiraceae; genus JAIOQL01. The sequence continues at coordinate 2,568 of JAIOQL010000178.1, read as the reverse complement.
AAACGAACTCAATTGGGGAATCAGTGCGTTTTGAACCATCTTCGCCATTTCCAGAGCTTTCTTTGTTTTTTCGTTTGTCGCCTTCAGTTCAATGTTTGCCCGTTGCACCTGAACTGTTCTCTGTTCTACAATTTTTTCGAGGTTCTCATTTATCCGTTTTAATTCTTCTTCCGCTTCTTTTCTTTTCTGCGCTTCGATTGCCCGTGAAACCAGTTCGGAAAGGGAGCTTGCAAAATTTTCCTCTACCATTGTCCATTCACGTCTTTCTCCTGTCTGGTCATTGCAAAGAACCCCGATTATCTCTCCATCGATCCGGATCGGAGAATAAAGGAGAGATACAATTTTGTTCGCACGCAAATAGGACTCGGACAATTCGGAAGTGTTCGGATCAGTATTTGCATCTGTGACAGAGAGAATTCTCTCTTCTTCGAGGCTTTTGAAATAGTTTGGAAATTTATTTACAGAAAATTTTGAGCCGCCTGTGTGTTCATTTCTTGAATTGACAAATAGATTCAGGCAGGTCATCGAAGTTTTATTTTCATTGTAAATCCAGACGGAAGAACGGTCACATTTTAGTGCCTGTGTTGATGCGACAGTTATCTCCCTAATTGCGGAATTAAGGTCTCCATAATCAATAGATGTTCCTTTTGCAAGATTGAGAAGTATCGAATTATGTTTTTTTAGTCCGTCTTCTGTATCTTTTAACCGTTTTTGAAGAGAGTCATCCATGTAGTCGGATCTTTTATATAGTTGATAGGAAATATATACCTGAAATTTTAGTAAAGCAATCAGAATATTTTAAAATTATGAAAATCCTCGGTATATCATGCTTTTATCACGACAGTGCTGCGGCCATCATCGTAGACGGAGAGGTAATTGCGGCAGCACAGGAGGAAAGATTTACCCGGAAACGCCACGATCCGGAATTTCCCCGAAAATCCATTGAATTTTGCCTTAAGAGCGCAAATATTTCGGCCGGGGATCTGGACTATGTTGCCTTTTATGACAAACCATTTCTTAAATTTGAACGGATTATTGAATCTGCAATCAGTTCGGCACCGAAAGGTCTCCCGACTTTTATATTTTCCCGGAGCATCATGAATCTCATGCTGCGGCTGCCTTTTTTCCGTCCCCGTTTCTGAATGCAGCTTTTCTAACTGTGGATGGAGTAGGTGAATGGACCACTACGAGTTACGGAACCGGGAAAGACAACAGGATATCTATCCTAAATGAAATCAAATTCCCTCATTCCCTCGGGTTGCTATATTCCGCAATTACCTATTATACAGGCTTTAAAGTAAACTCAGGCGAATATAAAGTGATGGGTCTTGCTCCATACGGTGAGCCGAAATATGTAAATACGATCCTCGACAACCTCATCGATATTAAAGAAGACGGATCATATAAAATAAACCTTGAATATTTTGATTATATTGGCGGTTCAAGGATGACAAACCGCAAATTCGATTCTCTCTTCGGCGGACCTCCCAGAAAACCGGAAACAAAACTTACCCAAAAGGAAATGGATCTTGCGAGATCTATCCAGGAAGTTATTGAGATCGCGATGCTGAAGATGAGCGTGCATATTCACAAGGTTACCGGTATGGATTCACTCTGCCTATCCGGTGGAGTTGCTTTGAATTGCGTAGCAAACGGAAGGATTCTTCGTGAAGGGCCGTTCAGAAATATCTGGATTCAACCTGCCAGCGGGGATGCGGGATCTGCGTTAGGCGCAGCCCTCATTACCCATTTTCATGTAAACAATGCTCCGAGGAAGGGGACTGATTTTAAGAGACTCCAAAAGGCTTCTTATCTCGGACCGGATTATTCCGAATTTGAAATTCAAAGCTTTCTCACAAAAAACAATATTCCATACACGAAACTGAAGAAACCGGAAGTTGCTGCTAAAACGGCAAAGGTTCTGGCTAATGAAAAAGTAGTGGGCTGGTTCCAGGGAAAAATGGAATTCGGACCAAGATCTTTGGGTGCGAGATCGATTCTCGGAGATCCAAGATCAAGAAATATGCAGTCTATCATGAACTTGAAGATCAAATTCCGTGAATCATTCCGGCCATTCGCACCGTCAGTACTCCGGGAAGATGTTTCGAAATATTTCGAATTAAATTCTGATTCTCCCTACATGCTTATAGTTGCTCCTGTCAGGAAATCAATCCGGAAAAAAATGACCCCGGATCAGGAAAAACTTTTTGGAATAGAGAAACTGAACGTAGTCCGATCCACATTGCCATCCATAACTCATGTAGACTATTCAGCAAGGATCCAGACTGTCGCGAAAGAGGATCATCCGGTCTTCTATTCATTGCTTTCTGCGTTTAAAAAACTGACCAAATGCAGTGTGCTCGTGAACACTTCCTTCAATGTCCGTGGAGAACCGATTGTCTGCACACCTGAAGATGCATACAGGTGTTTTATGCGGACAGACATGGATTATCTTGTAATGGAAAATTTTATGCTTGATAAGACGCAGCAAAAAAAGCTGGAAAACGATTCAGACTGGAGAAAAGAATTTGAACTCGACTGACGAAATAACCCCGTCCTCTCTCCGGA
>JAIOQL010000204.1 GCA_021413405.1 Leptospira sp. | reverse complement strand
TTTTAACCCTCTCTTTTTTCGCTATTTCATTCCGGAAGAAAATCCCGGTCAAACGTCTTTCAAATTTCTTTAGGATGCTTTATGTAATAATATGACAGCCATAAAGTACCCACCAGCACTCCTGCAAACGAGAGTATGGTTGTTGTAAAATCTATCACCGGTGACAGCGATGCTACGATGCCAATCTTTGCGGCGGTGATTCTTGTAGCTTCCCCGAGGATGAGAAACAGGCCTCCCAGACCAATCAGATGGTACATTCCCATTGCCTCTTTCGCTACTTTTGCGAACCTTGCGAACACGGGCACTGCCAGAAGAGCCAGTGCAAAAACTGTGATCTCGTTCATTTCCGTTACCTCCTGTCCTTGCCAATTAGACTCATTCCTGTTCGCAAATTTATTCAAAAAATTTCATTTGGATCTATGCCAAAAGGCTTAGTTTTAGGTGACCCGCTTTTCACTATATACGTCTAATTCAGTTTCTAAAAGGACTTTTCTAATATAGCGTTTGTAGCAATCATGCTATAAGAACCTCTCAGACTTAAACGTTCGGCCTGCAAGATTAAACAGACTGGATATTTTAACTTTAGGACAGGCTACATACAATATCCCATGCAACAATCGATACCTGAATTATTGAGATCGGCAACAGAAAGCGCCGCCCTAAACGCATTCCCGCTTTTCGGGAAGGGAGACAAAAACAAATCGGATGAGCTGGCTGTCGATGCAATGAGAAATTCTCTAAACTCTCTCGGCATCCGTACAAGAGTTATTATCGGTGAAGGCGAAAAAGACAACGCTCCAATGCTCTTCGAAGGTGAGATTTTAGGAAGCGGGGAAATAGAAATCGATATCGCAGTTGATCCACTCGAATGTACTACAAATTTTTCCGAAGGACTGCCTAATTCACTTTCGGTTCTTGCCTTTTCTGAAAGAGACGGGATGCTCCCGGTACCGGGAACCTACATGGAGCAATGGATTGCCGGACCCTCACTAAAAGAAGGATTTGATTTATCACAACCACTAAAGAAAAATATCGAAAAAATTTCGCAGGCGCAAAAAAAAGAAATTCACGAGTTGAGGATCGTGGTCCAGAACAGGCCAAGACATGCGGAGCTGATCAGTGAATTGCGAAATATGAATTGCTCAATTTCACTGATTGATTCAGGTTCAATCACAGCCGTAATGGACATTTGTCTTGGACTTGGTCACTATGATGCCATGATTGGAACCTATGGGGCTCCCGAAGGTCTGATCTGTGCGCTTGTCGCAAAAGCAACGAACTCCGAAATGAAGGCAATTCTCCGGCCGCACACAGAAAAACACAAACGTCAATGGGAAACACTTGGCGGAAAGCATGGAGCAGTCCTCGACAAATCTGACCTGATTCGCGGAAAAGAAATAGGATTTATCGCAACAGGAATTTCAACTAACCATGTTCTCCAGGGAATAAAAAAATCGGTGAACAAAATTTCCGGTCAGACAATCATAATCACCCCCGGTAAAAGCAAAATTTTTCAGTTTGAGAGAGAGGTTTGAAATGTTTCAGCATGTATTGTTTGAAAATCAGATATTTTTTGGAAATTCTTTCCTGGAAATAATTCCGCATCCGGCCGGATCTTTGGGAGAGTTATTGAAATATCTTTCTGTTTTCTGCCACTACGCAGGTGGAATAACTTTCTTTGTTTTTCTTCTTCCATTTGTTTACCTTTGTTACAACAGGCAGTTTGGAATTAAACTGGCACTCGCGGTTCTTTCCACTGGAATCATAAACGGGCTTACAAAGTTTTATTCTGAAAGTGCACGACCTCTTTTCATTTCTCCGCAAGTGGAAGAACTGAGGAAAATCGCAAATGAATCATCCTACGGGTTTCCGTCAGGACATGCGCACGTCACAATGCTTGTTTGGGGATTATTGTTCCTTCATTTCAAAAACAGATATTTCAGATCGTTTGCGTTATTCATGATCCTGTTCACTCCGTTTAGCAGATTGTATATGGGTGTGCATTATCCAGGTGACGTGATCGGAGGTGCTCTGACCGGACTCATTTCACTTGCACTGATTACATTACTTTTTGAGAAATTTCCTGATTTTCCCGATATTTCATTCATTCGTGACGAACAACAAAAGCAAAAAGTACTGCGTTCCATTTCTCTTGTATTAGCAGCTTTGACTCTACCGGCTACACTGCTTTTCAGCGGTGAAGGCAATGCAGCTAAGCAAGCTTCAATTTCCCAGGTAGTTGCTGCAAGTGCATCTTTTGCAGGTCTTTTTACCGGCCTACTCTATCTGAAATTCCGATTTGGAAAAAATTTCTATGACTGGGATTTGGCAAAGAATCTGCCTTCCTTCATTGCAAGAATCCTGATCATTTTTTCCGGGATAATTGTCCTTTACTTTGGTGCAGGAAGAATAGAAAAAATGTATTTTGAAAATGAATTTCTTTTCCGCTATTTCCGTTATTTTATTTTAAACATTTTTTTGATCCTTGGCGCACCTTTGATTCTTAAGAGAATACAGAATGGACGTTTCCTGGAAAGGCAATCTTAATGTATCACGTTTTGCATCGTTTTTCCGGGTATGCAAAAACATTCTATCACTCGCGTTTTTTCAGAACTTCCTCACTGATAGGAGTTTCCAAAATTTTTTCTTCCCTCTGCAACCTGATCTTCATGGTCTATGCAGTTAACATTCTATCCAAATCAGAAAATGGACAACTCCAATATTACCTCGGATTTCTTCCGGTGATCCTCGCAGTTGCGGAATTTGGGC
>JAIOQL010000203.1 GCA_021413405.1 Leptospira sp. | reverse complement strand
CGCCACCGGAAGGCCGTTCAAAATTCCTCGACATAAATAAATTTCAACCCGGCGAAAAAGAAACGGTTTTCCTGGAAGAACAATTGAAGCAGAAAACAACAGTTATCGATTCAAATACGGGTAACGCATCCAGAGTATACGCAGTTGGTGTAACGAACCAGAATAGCATCTCCCATGCCGACCTTGACAAACACATTCGCGAAATAATTGCTCCGAAATTCTCCTGAAAGAATGAACAAATCCACCAAAGAAATCTGGGATAGCCATTACAATAAGGAGAAATCCAGATTAAAATATCCGGATGAAAATCTGGTGCGCATGCTTTCAGGAATTGGACCTGCAAACGGAGAGGCGCTTGATTTTGGAGCCGGTTCCGGCCGGCACTCGATTTTGCTTCAGAATTTTGGTTATAAGGTTACATCCTGCGACTATTCGGAAAATTCGATAAATCAACTCAGGGAATTATCAGAAGAAATTTCGGCATGCCTGATTTCTCAAGCGCCATATCCATTTCCGGATAAAAAATTTCAAGTAGTGGTTAGCTGGGGTGTCCTGCATTACAATTCAATCGAAACTTCGAAAAAAATAATCGCAGAATACAAACGGATGCTTTCCCCGGGGGGATATTTACTCGGAACGATCCGGTCAAATGAAGACACCCATCTTAAGGCAAAGGATGGTAAGATCGGTTTAAGTGATCTGAAAGATTCAGAGATACTGCTATTTTCCCTCGAAGAAATCCAGGAACTGTTATCCCCGTTCAAGGAAGTATTATTCGGCTATTCAGAGAGAAGACCCGTTGGTAAACTAAACGAGAGGATATGTCATTGGATATTCCAGGCGAAGAATTAAAATCTGAATGTCCTCTCGATGGAAAATGTTCCTGGAAATTCAAATTCAATTCCGCGTTTAATTCCTATGGTCTTCCTGTCTATGAATGCGGGTCTTGCGGTCTGCAATCGGTTCATCCAAAAAAAAATATCGATTATGATACGTTATACGGCAAGGAATACTATTCCGGAGAAGCGGATTTCAGCTACAAGGACGAGAGAAAAACAGAGAAGTTCGATTCTTATGTCTGGGATGCCCGTCTCCGCAACATAAAAAAATATAAGAAATCCGGAAACTTTCTGGATGTCGGTTCCTCATTTGGTGGTTTTCTGAATCGGGCAAAAATTGAAGGATTCAATCCCTATGGCATAGAAATTTCAAAATACTCATCGGGCCATGCAAACCAGTCCGGAATTCCGACGTTCCAGGGAAACTTCCTTGATTCAAATTATCCGGAGAATTTTTTCGATGTCATCACACTGATAGAAGTCATTGAACATCTGGAACAACCCAAAGAAGTCTTCAGAAAACTTTCTTCCATTCTGAAAAAAGACGGGCTTTTGGTTTTGCAAACAGCCGATTTTGAAGGACTCCAGGCGAGAAAAGCAGGACCAAACTATCATTATTATTTACCGGGACATTTGTATTATTATTCACTTTCCAACCTGAAAAGCATTCTTAGTAAAAATGGTTTTTCCCGGTTTATTCCCTATTTCGGAGTAGATTTCCCCCTTTCTGCGAAATTACTCAAATCAAGAGGCAATTTCAAAAATCTGAAAGACTATTTAAAATGGTTTACCATTTCCCTTTATCATTTTAAAAGTAAGATTCGCATAAAGGATACCAGATTGACATCCAGCCTGGTTCTTTACGCGTTTAAATAAAATTTAGGTCTTCCTATGAATCATAAAGTCAAATTGATCGACAATCTCTTTTTACTTCCGGAAAAGAAAGGATTCAAACGCCTGGGTGTTCTCACCATACGGGTTTTTTCGGCTTCTATCTACAGGTTTCTGAAAGATGACTGTTTCACAAAATGTTCGGGGATTGCCTACATTGCATTACTCACTATTACTTCCGGATTTAACCAGAAGAAAGAAATGCTTTTTGACGAAATAAATTCGTTTCTACTGAAAAACAACATTCTAATAGACATAAATCCATACCTGGAAACGTTAAACAACCTGGTTAGTGCGGCAACCCAAATCGGTGCAATCGGCTTCGTAATCCTGATCTTTTCAGCGACTGCTATTCTCAGGACATTTGAAACATCATTCAACCAGATATGGAAGGTGAAATCTGACAGGTCATTTTTCAGTAAAATTATTTTTTATTTTTTTATACTTTCGATTGGTCCGCTCATGTTCGCAACCATCGAAGGGTTTTCGGAAAAACTCCTCGATTCAGTACGTTCCCCCCACCTTATCTCAATTGCCCGCTCTTCTGACAATTTTCTATGGATCAGTGGAGAAAAAGGCAACATTTTCAAAATTGATGAAAATGGGAAACGCATCGCAAAGTTAAAAGATTTAAAAATAGATTATGAAAATGTACATTGCAAAAATTCGTTCGGAGACGATCTGGAGATCTGTTCCGTTCCGGGTCTAAACAAAGAAAATTTCATAAAAATCAGGAATAAAAATAACCAGCTCTATGCTTTATCAGAAAACGGAGTGCTCCTGAATTCATCTGATCTTGGGAAATCATGGAAAATTACTTTTTTTGCGAACACACGCTTCAAAGACTTTGCAATTATGAACGACGAGACACTGTTTCTGATTTTTTCAAATGGTGAACTTCTAAAATACAACAAAAACGGTTTTTCATTCAAGCCTATTTTTAAGGATACCCTGAAAATCCAGGCAACCAGGATAAAATTCTTTGATTCCAGAACCGGATTTCTTCTGGATGCAAACGGTGCGGTATGGAAAACCGAAGACGAAGGCAACAATTTTGTTCCTCAAAAAGTCAGCGATTATGCGTTAAACGACATCGACTTCATCAACCGCGACAATTTTATCACCGTTGGCGACAGGGGACATATATTCAAAACTACTGATAGCGGAAAAACCTGGCAGAACATCTCCCATAAGAAATATTCATTCAACCGGATCTGGATTTTTTCCAAAAATGGTTCTCCCGTGATTCTTGTTGTAAATGATGTAGGAAACATTCTATTCTCACTCGATCAGGGAAACACATGGCAGCTTTCCTATACTCCAGGCAACGGAAAGCTTCTCACATTGATCCCGGTTAACCCGGAATCAGTTTTTGCATTTCACATTGACCCGGAAAATTCAGTTCCATTTGAAGAAGGAAAAAATCTGAAAGGAAGCGGCGATCTTCTGGGAATCGGAGAATTCAATATCATTTCGACTGGTGAACTCAAAGAAGATAAACTCTCCTGGACAAACCTGCAGGGCGGCTATAGCGTTTTTTCGATTTATTCACTGCTAAAAATCTTTATCCCTCTCAGTGGTATCTGGCTTTTTTTTGTAAGCCTCTACACTCTGATCCCAAACACGCGGGTTCCTTATAGAGCAGCCGCCTATGGAGCTGCAATTACCAGCATCATTTTTCTTATTTTTCTTTGGACATTTGGAATTTATGTTAGTTCCTTTTCGGAAAGCACTGTCATTATTTACCGGGCTCTGGCCGCGATCCCAATTTTCCTTCTGTCTGTCTACAGTCTTGCACTGATCGTTTTATTCGGTGCAGAAATAACTGCAACCCTCCACCACAAGGAGAGGTATCTGAGCCCATACACTTTCTTTGAAGAAAAAAGCGATGAATTCAATTATGAATTCTACAATGCAATACGTTATTTGACTCTTCTATATGGCTGGCAGAAAAATGAGAAGAAAGCTATCCAGATTGAAAAGCTTAAAAGAGAAACTGAATTGGGAAATGATGAGTTCTACATTCTCCATGAGAAAATGAGTTCTGCAAAGTTTGTCTCCGAGAATCCGGATGCGGAAATTTCCCCGGTCATCAGGGCAGATGACCTAACCCTGCTACAGGTATACGAAGAAATTACCAGGAAAGCTCTTTCCTATCCTCCTCACAGAGAAGGTGAAAAGATTTCTGATAAACTCCGTGTAGTTCTTAGTGAAATTGACAACGCGACAAGATCTTCGCTGTCGAAGATCAGATTTTCTGATCTAATTTAACAGCTGGTAAAGATTTAGAAAGGGAAAGGTAAATTTCTTCTGCAATACCAACGGAAGAGGTTTTCGAAATATTTTTGGCATACTCATCATAGAGCATATCTTCAAAAATATCCTCCGCATATCCGCCATG
>JAIOQL010000202.1 GCA_021413405.1 Leptospira sp. | reverse complement strand
AAATAAAATCCGCTCAATGATCATATCAGCGTGCATCATTTCTTCAATGGATTCTTTTTTCATAAAATCGCCGAGTTTTTTGTAACCATTGTTCTGATTCATCTTTGCATGAATAAAATACTGGTTAATAGCTGTCAGTTCTGCGGCAAGGACTTCCCCGAGAATCTCAATTACTTCTTTTGAACCCTTCATATTTACCTCCGTAGGAATAAATCACTAAAATCCGGCCATCGCATTTTACAAACCATTTTGTATTTTTCTTTTCAGTAAATTATGATTACTGATTTTAGACTGATGGCGGATAAAATTTTTCTTCATAATCCTGCTTTAAGTAATTTTGGTAAACTAAAAACTACCGTTCTGGATTTATCTTTTGAGACTGCGAATCACACTCTAAAATCTTTCGACAGGGGCCGGATTGAATTTCTCATTTTCTCCTCCTTCTGCCCCGAGAAATTTACAAACGAAATTCATCTGCCATCTAAATTAACCGACAATTTGAGATTGAAATCAATTTTCACTTTCAGAACGGAAACGGCTTCCTCGAGCGGAGCGTCTGCTTTCCATTTGGCATCCTATCTTCTGCGATCAGGTAAATTTAAAACAGGGATGGTTGTCGCTACCGAGGTGATGGGAAATTTATCCCGCGAAGAGAACAATTCGATCATCAGTTCAGTTCTTTCTGACCGGCAAAAACAGGTTTGCATGTCGATGGCCCAGGGAGGGGCAATGATAACAACACGTTATTTGCATGAGCATGGATACAACCGGGATGACCTTTTTCTACTATCGAAAAAACTCCATGACAACGGGTGCAAAAACCCTGTGGCTCAGATCCGAAAAAATATTTCCAGGGAAGATTATTTCTCGGCACCGTTATTTGCTGCCCCGCTCGGTCTCTTTGACATATCTCCGATTTCAGATGGATCAGCTTCCCTGATTCTTTCTACAGATTTGAAATCAGATTTTATTTTGCGTGGTACCGGATCTGGAACAGACCATTTCTATACTCAATCAGTTTCTACCAGTTTTCCGGCTTCTCTGCAGGCGTTTCAACGAGCGTATTCCGATTCTGATCTAAAACCGGAAGATATCCGGGTGGCGGAATTGCACGATGCATTCACTCCGTTTGAATTGATTGGAGCGGAGGATGCCGGTCTCTTTCCGAAAGGAAAGGCATTGGAAAAAGTTATCAGCGGAGTCACTCACCCGGAAGGTGATTTGCCGATCAATCCATCTGGAGGATTGAAATCGAGAGGCCATCCTATCGGCGCTTCCGGTCTTGCCCAGATTGTAGAATTAATGAGATTTATGGACAGAAACCCTGAGAAAAATATTGGGCTGGCACATTCTATTGGTGGACTTGCAACGAATAATTTCGCAACCATCATCGAAAAAAAATGAAAAATATCCTGATTATCCAGACTGCATTTTTAGGGGATCTGATTCTTACGACACCGTTTATCCGGGAAGTGAAAAGGCAATATCCGGATTCCAGAATTTCCATTATTGTAAACAAAGGAACCGAAGAGGTTTTGAATGCAAATCCAATCCTCGATGAAGTCATATGCTTTGATAAAAAGAAGGTAAAATCTTCCCTGCTTTATTTTATTTCATTCATCCGAAACCTGCGCAATAAAAAATTTGTCCTCTGCCTGTCCCCGCATTTTTCGCACAGATCTTCGATACTGTCTTTTCTGTCGGGAGCAAAAGAAAGAATCGGATACAAGGAATCCGGTTTTTCTTTTTTGCACTCAAAAAAAATCTCCCGACCCCTCCGCGGAATGCATGAAGTAGATAAATTGTTTTCTCTCATCGCCGATGGGCCGGAAAATTTCCCTGTGGTGAAAAGACCGGAACTTTATTTTCCAAAGGAAATTCTACCTGAACTCGGTAATCTGCTTCAGAAAATGGAACTAATTCCCCGGAATTACATTATCGTTTCCCCCTCTTCCGTCTGGGAAACAAAGCGGATGCCACAGGAAAAGTTCAAAAAGCTAATTTCAGTTATCCGGAATAATATTCCGGTAAAAGTTGTGCTCACGGGTTCAGCAAAGGATTATGCACTATGTGAATCAATCCGGAATGGATTTGATGAAAATGTTATTAACTTGTCCGGAAAGACTAACTTGACGGAAATGTCGTTCCTGATAAAAAACGCGAAAGTTGTCATTTCCAATGATTCTTCGCCTGTTCATTTTGCATCTGCCCATAATGTTCCGGTTCTTGAAATCTATGGAGCCACCGTTCCTGAATTTGGATATGGACCACTGTCTGAAAAGTCAGCGATTGCAGAAATAAACGGACTTTATTGCAGACCCTGCAAAATTCACGGAGGAAATTCCTGTCCGGAAAAACATTTCCGGTGTATGATGGAACAGGTGCCGGAAAACCTTTTCCGGCTAGTGGAAAAGATTATATCATAGATCCCTGTTTACCGGAACAAAAAATGCTATCTATTCTGTGCTTTTTGTCCGGTAATTGGAAGAGATTGTATACTATATTAGGAACTGTTTCGCGGAAAAGGATCCGGACAAAAATGACATCTATCAGAAATCGAACCAATATGTCTACGGATTGGAAAAAATATAAAAAGAAATTCATATTGCCCCTGATAGCTGCTACCGGTATCATATTTTTATTGCATTGCAGCTCGTCTAAATCTGAATGCGGAAAGACAGATGCAAATTGCAATTATTTCTCCTCTATTTTAATACAGGCCCTGAATTCTTCTACGGATAATCCCGGATTAACTCTTAGTCCACAACCGGGAT
>JAIOQL010000188.1 GCA_021413405.1 Leptospira sp. | reverse complement strand
GAATTCCTTAACTGGAAAACCTATTTCATGAACCGATTTTTTAATGTCGGGATCGCTTATAAAAATTGAATTGTATTTCTCTGTTCCTATTTCTGCAAGAATATCCGGTCTGATGCCGGTAGAAACTGAATCGGGTCCTGGGTAAAATCCTGATGCAGCATCAACGGAAAGGATTTCCGATAACGGATTTGATTTTCTGAATGAATTGATTGACTCAATGATTTCAGAGTATGATCCGGTCAGGGGAGGTTTGAATCCCGTACCGAGAAGACAATCTACTATTACTGCCGGATCATTATTGCAGTTTCTAAGATATTCATCCAGAAAATTGATACTTTCTATCCTTATCCCCGAATTACTCAGAAGTGATCTGTAAAATTCTGTTTCCTCTGAATATTTTCCTTCCTTCTGAAAAACGGAAACAGATTCGCCTGATGAATATAAAAACCAAGAAATCGCAAGACCGTCCCCGCCGTTGTTTCCTGTTCCACAAACTATAATGATTTTTTTTCCACGGAACATTTCCCGATATTTGTCAAAAATGGAAATGGCTGCGAATCCCATGAGAAGATTGGATGGGATTTTTTTTTCATGAATTGCAAATTTGTCCAGAGCCCTGCTTTCCGGATCTGTAAAAAGAAAAGAAATTTTTTCTGCTACTTCCATTTATATAATTCTAGATGCCCGCTTTTTGTGCGAACGGAAAGAATGTTATCCTCTGCATCCGTATATGTTTCTCTCCATTGCCCTCTCGGCAAGGTAAAGGTTAAACGCAGATTGTCCACATGATTGCCTTCTGAATCATGGAGCTGGAGCTTCACTGAATTTCCGTTGTCCTCAGTTTCCCAGATATAGAAGTCACCATTTTTTTTGACTGAGAACAGATATTCGGATGGATCCTGGATTTCTTTCAGCATTGCTTCGGGGGTTGTGCTGTTGAATAAATAGCGATAAACTTTTCTGAACTTAAAGCGTCCGTCAGTTTTGTTGAAATAGGAAAAAACAACCAATGCATATTTACCACTGGAATGCGGGATCATGCTTTCCAGTTTTATTTTATATTTTTTTGAGTCCTCTTCACTAAAAATCTTGAGACTTCCCTCTTTTAAAGAACTCTTTAGCTCTCCGTTTACAAAATGGGAGAGGATCATTTCTTCAGCATGCCTGTGATAGACGAACAATTCACCGTCTTCGAACGAATACATTTTTTCAATGTACCGGAAGGGCTCTGAATTGGCACCGGTAACGCCCAGAATAGTTTCTACGGTTCCTTTTTTGCTTATATGAAGTATATAAGACGGAAGAGAGCCTTCTTCATCAATATCAAACTGGCCACTGTATTTTTGATACTGATTTGGGCCAGGCAGTTTTGGAAACTGGTCCTTGGCGTTCATCCTGTTCTGCACAAAAAGATCATCTTTGTTACCGGGTATGATAGTTCCGATCACGCCAAATTTGACAGGGAGGAATTTGATTTTCTGCAGATTCTTTTGAGGCGGAGTTCCTAAAATATATTCTATGCTCCCATTCGTATCGAAAACTTTAATGAACGAATTCTTCAGATCGGTCACGAAAACCTTGTCTCCGTCAAGCGGAACCTGCAAAGGAATATTTGTAATCACATTGTTTATGATTATACCCTCGATCAGATTTAACCCTTCGCCGATTTTGATTTTTGAAACCAAGGCCGGATTCAAATTGGATACTTTGAATCGCAGGCAGCCCCCGATCGAGAATACCAGGATCAGAGAAGCAGTTATTCTGAAAAAAATTTGATTGTTTAAATTCGTTTTGATGGAACACCCCCGGATTTCACAGGGCAAAAAGACCTTGGAAAATAACAGCTATTTTTTGCTTTACAGGGCAAGAAAGTTTTATACAATGCCATTGTATACGTTTTGTAAGCTGATTTGCACCATTTGCATTAGAGTTCAGGAGTCTACAACGATTAAATAGGACGGGAAGTTTTTTCTTTGTCGTTAACAGAAGAAAAAGTCAGAGAAATCATCGACAGGATCGTTTCTCATCCCATATCAATTTTCTCGTTGAAGGTAAACTCCGGTCCCAATCACTCCTTAGTAGAAATTGCTCTTGATAATCTGAGCCATCCTACCGGATCGATTTCGATCGGTGAGTGTGAGAAAGTATCAAGACAAGTCTCAGCTGAAATTGAAAATATAGAAAAGGACTTGAACTTTACTCTTCAGGTTGCTTCAGCCGGTGCAGAGAGAGATCTTTCTTTGCCCGCTGATCTGGCAAGATTTTCCGGTCAGCTTGCACGGCTGTTTTATACCGGAGTTGATGGTAAAGTAAGAGATGGAGTGTTCAGACTTTCTGACATTTCGGACGATAGGATCCGGCTTCTTATTTTTGATAAAAAGAAAAAGAAACGGGAACAAGAGATTATTTTAGATGTAAAAGATATTAAGAAAGGAAATTTATACTTAGACTTTTAGATATGGCTACAAAACAGATTCAATCAGAGCCCAATATATTTGAGGCAATACAGCAATTTTGCAGTGATCGGGGATTGTCGCGCGAAACAGTTCTTCTTGTGATAAAGGATTCTCTGATCAGCGCATATAAAAAGAAATTAGGCCTCGATCCTGCTTTAGAAGCTGCAATCGACGTAGAATTTACACACGATAAAAATGACGTCATTATTACTGCCCAAAAAACCGTTGTCTCCGAAGATACCGGAAACCCTCTGGAAATTTCTCTGGCTGAAGCCAAAAAAATTGATGAGAATGCTGAAATAGGGTCGGTATTGACAATAACTGAAAAGCCGATCGATCTTTCGCGGATTGTTTCAAGCCAGGCGCGTCAAATGGTTTTTCAAAAACTTAAGGAAATGGAGCGGGAGCTTTTGTATAATGAATACAAAGCGAAAGAAGGCGAACTCACACATGGTTATTTCCAGAGATGGAAGAGCAAGGATGTGATGAGCATTGATCTCGGAAAAGTAGAAGGGATTATGCCAAGAAAAGAGCAGAACCCTGGTGAGAAATACAGACAAGGCGATCGGCTTAAAGCAATTATTTCCAGAGTGGAATTAAAAAGAGAAAAGTCGAAAGAACCGGGCCCGTTCATTACTCTTTCCAGAGCTTCCGGTGAATTCGTAAAAAAGCTATTTGAAATGGAAATTCCTGAAATTTATGACGGCCTCGTTGAGATTGTTGATATAGCAAGGATTCCTTCGATTCGCACTAAAATTGTGGTTCGTGCTTCCAGGGGAGACATTGATCCTGTCGGGGCCTGTGTAGGAATGAAGGGTGTGCGTATCCAATCCATAGTAAGGGAACTCGGAAATGAAAGAATTGATATTGTTCAATACTCTGATAATCCGATCGACTTTATCCATAATGCTATCTCTCCTGCAAAACCAATTGAAGTGAAAATTGATCAGGAGGGAAGAGAAGCATTAGTCATTGTCCCCGATGAATCCCTTTCACTGGCCATTGGGACAAGTGGATCAAATGTAAAGTTAGCAGCACAGCTTTGTCAATACCGGATTGATATAAAATCTCTATCACAATACAACGAAGAGATGACGTCACCGGAAGCAAGAGACAGACTTGATAAGCTTTTCAATTCTGAAGTGAAAGCTTCGGATTCGGGCACACCTCTCAGAGAGATTCCTGGTTTGACCCCAAGGGTGATTGCATTATTAAATCATGGCGGAATTCAGGA
>JAIOQL010000187.1 GCA_021413405.1 Leptospira sp. | reverse complement strand
AAAAGTAAGTCCTTGGCTTTTATGAATGGTAATAGCCCATGCCAGGCGCAGTGGATATTGAATAAAAGTACCCAGGATTTCTTCGTTTATTTCATTTGTTTTCTCATCTACTTTATACCGGATATTTTCCCATTCATGTTTATCGACCTCAATTCTTTTATTGTCATCCGTAAGTACAACAATGGAGGAATCGCTTAACTGGGTAACAATCCCGATTTTTTTTCTGAGATCCGACAGGCTGATGTCCTTCAGGTTGATGTGATCAAACTCGATTGATCCTTCAGAAGGATTGAAAAATCTCGGGATAAGATCCATCATTGTTGATTTCCCGCTTCCGCTTGTTCCAACAAGAGCGACTGTCTCACCAACTTTTACTTTCAGATTTATGTTTTTGATTACTTCTGTTGTTGTTCCCGGGTAATAAAAACTTATGTTTTTGAATTCAATGGAATCTGAAAGCTTACCAATTTCTGTTTTCCCTGTTTCTTCAGATTCCCCGCCTTTCAGGTCAATGATCTCAAAGATCCGCTTCCCTGATACTACCGCTTGTGTAATTTTTCCTACCATTTGGGAAAGCTGGGTGAGTGGTCTCAGCAAAAAAAGGAGGGTGAGCAGAAATGCCATGAATTCACCCTGGGTGAATCTTCCGCTGAAGATCAATTTTGCTCCGAACGCAAAGAAACCAAGAACAACGAGAGAGGATGATAACTCTACAAGGCTTGGTGCGATCTGTAAATAGAACTGGCCTTTGAAATTTCTCCTGTAAACTTTCTGGTTAATTTCGGAGAATCTCGAAAGTTCATATTTTTCCATTGAGTATGTACGGATCACTTTGATCCCCGAGATCATTTCCTGGATATTAGCGTTCAGATCCGCCATTCTTTCCTGGAATTTCACAGTTGATTTTGTTATTTTTCTGGTGAATAAAGTCACCGGAAGAACGATCACGGGTACTGTAACTGCGGCTGTGATCAGAAGTTCTGTGTTAAGATACATCAGTATGAAAAGATGGGTGATAACATAAAAAAAGTTAATGGTTGCATCCCGAAGATTACTCGATATGACTGCCCCGATAATTTCCGCATCATTGATGATCCTGCTCATCAAGAGTCCCGTTTTTTCTTTATAAAAATAAGTTAGAGGAAGCTGCTGGGCTTTGTCAAAAAGTTCCTGTCTCATGTCTCTCACTGCTTTGTAGCCGGTTGTCGCTATACAAAAGACGGAAAGCAGGAAAGTAATTAATTTGAGGACATAGAGGGGAAGGATGGCCTTACAGATCATCCATACAACCTCTCTGGGTTCCATATTCTCTGCCCGTTTATTTATTTCCTGTTTAACAATGATTATTATTTTTTTCGTCCGTTCAAGTCCATCCAGTGAATCGGACCCGAAGATTTTCTCTTTCATCAGGATATTTTTTTCCGGGAGAGTCAGTTCAAGCTTGAGACGCGTTTTCTTTTCTGCCCCGAGGGAATCAAACAGCGGGATCAGTGCAGTCAGGGATATTGCATTCAGCATTGCCGTCAGAAATGCAAAAAAGACCCCTACAAAAAATCTCTTCTTATACCGGAATGAATAGGAAAGGAGACGGTTGAATGTTCTCAGAGATTGGGCCCCTCGATTCCCTTTCCATCGTTCAGAAATTTGGAGATAATAACTCTTTGTATTTGCGATGTTCCTTCATAGATCTGGAAAATTTTTGAATCTCTCATGAGTTTTTCGACCGGGTATTCCGCATTGTAGCCATATCCACCGAAAACCTGAACTGCATCTGTGCAGATCCTGACACACATATCAGCACAGAACGCTTTTGCGATTGATGCCTGGTAAGTATTTTTGTATCCGTGATCCATCATCCAGGCGGCCTGCCAGCAAAGGAGCCGCCCGGCCTCAATGTCTCTTGCCATTTCCGCCAGCATGAAGCTCACTCCCTGGTTTGCCGAAATCGGTTTTCCGAATGCATTGCGGGTGTTCGCATAACGTATCGCATGTTCCATTGCGGTCCGCGCAACACCAACGGCGCCTATCGCAACCGCAGGTCTCGTGTGATCAAATGCAGCCATCGCAATCTTGAACCCATCTCCTTCTTTTCCGACTCTCTGGCTCTTGTGAACCTTTACTTCTTCGAAAGTGACACCCCTGGTGTCAGAACACCTTTGTCCCATGTTCTTTTCTTTTTTCCCGATAATGACTCCGGCGCTTTTTGAATCGAGGATAAACCCCGTCATACCTTTATGTCCGGCAGTGGGATCTGTTTTTGTAAGAACGAACATCCAGTCGGATACACCAGCGTTCGTTATCCACATCTTGGATCCGTTTATTATGTATTCATCACCAACTCTTTTCGCTGTCGTCCTGATAGAAGCTACATCGGAACCGGCACCCGGTTCTGTTACCGCATACGCGGCAAGTTTGAATTCTGTTGTCATCGGCTCGATCCATTTCTTCAACAGTTCATCACTTGACCCGACGAGCACCGGGGCGAGTGCAAGATTGTTGGCAAGAATTGCTGTCGCCATGCCGGAACATGCTGCGTTGATTTCTTCGACGATTACAATTTCATCAAGATCCGCCATCTCGGGACCGCCAAATCTTGCGGGAATATGGAGGTTCATTAATCCCACGGACCATGCCTTTTTCAGAATATCCATAGGATATTCACCAGTCTGGTCGTGGTGTTCGGCTTTCGGGATCATTTCATTTTTAGCGAAATCCCTGGCCATGTCCCGGAGAGCTTTCTGTTCGTCTGTAAGAGAAAAATCTATCATAGTGCACCCTTTGCTTCGATCAATATGTAGACACTATTTGAGGAAATCTCCCTGTCAAGAAATAGGACAATTTGATCAGATCCGATACGGATTATGTCATGCTGTGAATTTTCATAATTATTCGCATATGGTAACTTTCTTCCCCCGATAATTAGCCGCGGAGGTACAAAGGGACGGAGAATTTTTTTCTCATTTTATTTTTCGATCCAGACATTTTGTAGCAAAAACTACAAACCGGAAATCTCTGAGTCTTCCTATCTCTGTGGCAAAAAATTACTCTTTAATTGCGAGAGTATCCCCTAAATATTCAGAATCAAACTTTTATTTCTTGATTCCCACCCCCATTATAGCGAAAATTTAAATGATGAACAAAATAATTCCAGTCGGCGCACTGTTTTTTGGAATTCTGGCAGCCAGTTTTTATTTTACAGTGATTCTCCAGACTGATACCGAAAAGAAATTCCCATACCGGCTGAAACTATATTATCCACAAATTGATGGAATCCGCGAAGGAACCATGATCTCGATCAACGGCCTTCCGAAAGGAATCGTAAAAGAACTGAATATAATTCCTTCTGAATTTGTTCCAGACAAAAGATTTTTGACAGACGGAAGATCAAAGGCAATTGAGCTGACTATCGGCTTATCAGAACAGATTACTCTTTGGGATAATTATGAGGTGAAATTTAAAGCTGAAACGCCTTTCTCCGGAAGATCCATTGACATTGACCCGGGATCATCCAGGACCGATGACAGCACTTTTTTTAATCCAAATTATAAAGATGAAAATCACATTCCTGATTTCGCTCCTTCCGCTGCTTACTATGACGATTTTTTTGTCGCAGCAAATCACCTTCTTCTTGAAAACCGTGCAGATCTCAGGGTTTTCATTTCGAATACTCGGGAAATAACGGATAAAATAAACACCGGGAACGGGACACTCCCCCAGTTAATAAACAATGATATCGTTTATAATGCGTTAGGCGAAACTGTCTCGGATGCAAATATTCTCGGGAAAGAAGCTCGCCGGTTTTATGAGGGTTTTCGCGAATACAACACGATACCTATCCCGTTTACGATAAATCTTTACAAGAGGCAGACTACACTTGGAAGAATTTCGGATAAAGCCTATTTTGGTCAATCGGCCGGAAATAAAACTTTTGTTGATAAATTCAATAATCTGGATGGAACAACTAAAGCGGCGGTCATCAACTCACTCAAATAGAATCTATTTGTTAAACAGATAGAATGAATGTATTCCCCTGAATGTTCCTGCGTCTTTTTGTAAAAACTGCGGGCAATGAATTTCAGAAGAAGAAATGAAATGAATCTGGTAAGGCTTCGCGAAAAATAGACGGATAAAAAATCGAAGAATTGCAGATACATTGGACAGGATGTAAATTTTTCCCACGGTTTGTTTTCTCTCGGTTTGAATGAAGCAGGATGAGTCATCAGACAAATGAATTTTTTCTATGACCGGAAGTGTATATTCCGAATAAGGTTCGAAAGCTGACGAGACTGTCTCCACTCTTTTAACCCTGCCCGAAAGAATTATTTCTCCGTCTGCTCCCTGGACTGCAACTGTCCGGAAAAATTTTCCCGGGAACGAGCTGTTCCCGGTGAATCCTCCTGTCAGAAGTCTCAGACCCTCCTGGTTTTTTGCCCGCAACAATTCCCAGTGCCTGCTGTATTTGTACACTTCATAATTTGTGTTCAGGTGCTCAAATCCACCTTCCCCCGTTAGCGAAAATTTTTCGCCCTTAAATTCAAGCTCTGCGGAAGCATTTGCGAAGGAAACGGGAATATCCGCCCTGACGAATTTGTCCGGGTCTTTGACTGTGAATTTCCCGCCGGAAAGAGCTACGCCATCCGGTTTCGGGTCGATTTTCAGCGAAAGTTTTGCTTCACCGGCATTCATGTGTATCACATAAAGTCCATTCCGGAATTCCATTGTATTTGAATATGCTTTCTGAAAAAATTCCCCTTTCTTTACTTCAAGACTCTGTTGACCGAATTCTTTTGTATAGTAGACAGATCCGGTTTGCCGGGACTGAATCACGAGACTGATCCCATGGTTCAAATCATTCGGTCCGAGATTGCTTACAAGAAAAGTCGCAAAAATGTAAAATTTTCTGTCCGTGAAATAAAAATTCCATCCCTGGAAGTATCCTTCTTCCGGTTGACTGTCAAAAACAAAATCTGAGGGCATGACTTTACGGATGTTTAAAGTTTGAGCCGGGAGTGAAGTAACAAAAAAAAGAAGAATAATCAAGAGGAATATTTTTATGCGCATAACCAAATTTCTGATTTAACAATGGCGGTGAAAACTGAAATTTTTGTTGTTGTCCTTTAATTCATAGTTTTAATCTGACAGCCGGAATTAGAACGATTTACAGGGGACTTTTTCATCCTGCTTCCTGGGAGATGGGAAATAAGAACATTGCAGCAACCTTTCAGCCAGATATAAAATAGTTATTCTACTTCAGCTTTTCGAGATATGCTTTTTATAGTAGTTACTGGCTTTTTGCCGGTTCCCGCAGCTATCCATGCGACACCAGCGTCTTTTGCCGTTCTTACTATTGTCGTAAAAGTATAGCACACATTTGGGATTCTCACACTTTTTTATCTGAGAAAATCGTATGTTGCATAGAAGATCAGCGGCTTGCTGTGCAAGGGGTACCAACAAATGAACCGGCTTGACTATTTTCAGTTTAGTTATCAGGCAGAATTTATTTTGTGTATAATTCAAATAGGAGTATTCATTCTCCTGAAGCAACACCCTGTTTATCTCTTTTATAGCAGTTGTTTGAATATTATTTTTATCTGTGATCCTTTTTACCAAATGAAAAAGGATATTGCGAAATTCCAATGCCAATTGAATTGCATCCTTTGCTTCGGGTTTATTGTGCCACCTTTTATAAATTATCCTGGCCTCTTTTATATTTAAAACATTTCCTTTGACAAACCAATTCAAAAGATGATCAAAGTCAGGCAGTAACTCTAAATCTCCATTCAGATCAACCATCTTTGTGTTGATAAAATCCAGGGTTAAATGGTTTCCAATAAACAAAAAAATAGAATTTGTCATCATAGAAATATATCCTTATTACGTAACCTAACGGGTTATGAAAACTTCATTCACAATTGCGAGTACTTTATGAAAACAGCACTATATTTCTATAACTGACTTTAGCATAGGTCTTCAAACATTTTTTTTTATTCAATTCTTTAAAAATTTAAACCGCTGATAAAATTACTTTTATGCTACGGGACTTTCCGGTCGCACATGTAAGAGGTCACGAAAATTGCCCGACTTTTTGCCTTATTCGATTAAAATTTGTCGGGTTTTTTTCCGGAATGAAATCGAATAGAATATATAACCAGTAAAAATTAATTTGACAGGTTATGCGGAAGTAATTATTTGTAACCATTGTATTGATATTTAGATGGTTATATAAGGAGAATAGATGAAAACAACTATAGCGATTTTTTCAGATCCAAAATCAGGTTCCGAGGAGTCTTTGGGACGGTTACTCAACGCTTTGGCAGCTGCTTATGATTTTAAGAATGCGGGTGAAGAGGTTTCAATCCTTTTCCAGGGTGCAGGGACACGATGGCCCGAAGTACTGGAAAAAGATGATCATCCGGCCCATGGACTTTTTAATGCAGTGAAGGATAAAATTTTAGGGGTATCTTCAGGATGTGCAGAATTGTTTGGAGCCAAACCAACTGGTCTGGATTTGATTAAAACTAATTTGGTTCCCGGTACGAGCGGGTTACCCAGTTTTTTGAACCTGCAAAAACAGGGGGATCACGTACTGGTGTTCTGAAATAAAAAATTGAAATGGAGGGAGTATGCAGAAGTAATTTTTTATATTCATGCAAACCCTCCATTGCCTGTATATTGTCACGGAACATTTTTTACTTAAGGGTGCTGATATCTAAATGAGTGAATCAGTTTATCATCGGGGTGAGATAGAAGCTCAAAAAAAGGCCGGAACAATTCACCAGGCCGAAAGCATTGCGCATTTATTTATGGACCAATTGCCTGTATCTGCAGTTGATTTTTTTGCAAGTCAGTCGATGGTCATTCTCAGTAGCCAGGATCTGCAAAGGAATATTTGGGCATCCATCATCCTTGGAAAGACCGGTTTTATTACTGCAGTTGATAAGGAAAATCTGAGGATAGGTTTATCCGATGTCATAAAAATTGAGAATGATCCGCTTTGGGAAAATATCAAATATAACCGGCAATTAGGCCTACTTCTAATTGATTTGACTTCCAGAAAAAGATTCAGGGTAAACGGAACACTTTCAATTGCTGATGAATCTATTTACCTAAAAGTTGAACAATCATTTCCGAATTGCCCAAAGTATATTCAGCGCAGAATTTTTCAGATCGATCAATCATTAACCCGCAATTCTCATAGAAAGGAACAGGGAATTCTATTGACGGACGGAATCATGGACTGGATCCGGAACTCTGACACTTTCTTTGTTGGAAGTGCGAATGATACAAATAATCTGGATGTTTCTCATCGAGGCGGTAATCCAGGTTTTATCGAAATTCCTGATAATCGCACACTCCAGATTCCAGACTATAAAGGTAACAATTTATTCAACACCTTAGGTAATTTCCTGGTCAACCCCAATGCAGGATTGTTGTTTATCGACTATATAACTGGTAAAACTTTGCAACTTACCGGATACGTTGATGTTCTTTGGACACACGGAAATGAAAATGAATCCTATATTCCGGACCGAAGCTGGAAATTTTTTGTTTCAAAATGGATCCAGACAGATTCTTTCTGCAATATTCATTGGGATTTTATGGATTTTTCACCTCACAATCCCCAGGTAAAAAAATAGAAAGTAAATATGAGAAATCATGATAATTGAGAAATCTGAATTCTATATTTCTAAATGTTATAGCTTTTATAGACTTAAAATGTAGCGGCGGTTTTGAAGAATTTGGTTTGCCGGGAATCGTAGCGGATGATTTTGAAAACCGGCAAAGAGGGTTATGAAAAAATCCGTCTGATAAAAGTCCTGTTAACCTTATTTGTTCTCGAGTTACCACAATTTCCAAAAGCAACGGTAAGCATGATGCCCGGAAAAATTAATCTTGCCGGAGGAGTCTTCTTGCGGTCCGAGCAAAGAACAAAGAATCTGAATCGGGTTTTTTTAGTCCGGACGATGCTCAGGTACTTTACAGATCGTTGGCAAAAACTGCGAATGAAAATCTTCTTTTTGGAAAGGTAATTTATTCAACGCAGGAAACGCCACAAGTAAAGGCTGAAGCAGATACTCATTCAATAGAAGTTTATTTTTTGAATCATATTCTGGAAGATTTTCAATGTTCACCAAGGCTTTTCGCGTCAGTTCCGTGAAAAACACAATAAACAAAGCAATTGTTTACCTTGTCCTGAAAGAATCAATTCCAGTCATCAACAAGCAACAGGTACCGGAGGCTAAATTTGATGAAGCGCAATATTTTGGAGATGTGCAATCTGCAATGAGACTTATGCCTAATTCAATTTCCCAAACGGAATGTAATCTCTGGGTGTCTACACTTAACCGACAGCAATGTCGCCAGAACACAACTTATACTTACAATGACATCAAATGGGAAAAAGCGTTGAAAACTGAATTCAAAGAAAAAGAACTCAGTTTCCTTCCTGAAATTCCGGTTAAAAAATATAATTTTATTTAATTCAAACTGATTTTCATCGCCAGGTTACTTTCTGCTGCGGACCATTTGTAAAAAAAGGTAACCTGTTTGATTCAGATTAAAAATTCTCCGGTTAGTTCATTTTAATGACTGGTGAATTTCTATAGATCAGATTCATAGAAAACCAATTTCCGGAGGCTTTTCTTTAATTTCGGAGGAACTTCCCATGAACAGATCCGTCAGGCAGACAATTTCAAAAACCGGATGATTCATAATTCCTTTTTCCTGCATGGTTTTTCTTTCATGGCTGATTCCATCCACATGAATCCAGGAATCAAATTGCTTTCCTGATCTTGAATTGATCTGCCCGGACACCATGAATTCGAATTCGCCGAATTGCTTCAGAAAAATCCTGAATGAATTCACATCTGATTTCAAAAGATTTTCCCTGAATTTGTGGGATTCTGTCGGATAATTTTTCGGGGGATGTGCGTCATAATAACGGTTCAGAACCTTGATAATATTGAGAAAATCTTCTTTCCGGCTTACTAATTCCTTCCAACCGGATGTCCTGTTTTTGCTTTTTACCTTTAATAAATGCTGATTGTTCACTGTTTCGGCCTCCTGATGCCTCATCTATAGTAGGTAAAAAATTGTTTAGTAGGGCTGATTTTTTTTCTGGTTTATGAAAATTTAATGAATCAAATTCTATCTAAAACTGGATGAATTCCCTTCTTAAGGAGAAATAGAGGATGAGCAAAATTAAAGTTAAGACACCGCTAGTGGAAATGGACGGGGATGAAATGACCCGTGTCATATGGAAGGAAATCAAAGACAAATTTATATATCCATTTCTTGATATCGAGCTTGAATACTATGATCTTTCGGTAACCCACCGGGACAAAACAGACGATAAAGTTACTACCGACTCAGCCAA
>JAIOQL010000186.1 GCA_021413405.1 Leptospira sp. | reverse complement strand
CGCTACGTCTTCGTGGTCGGAAACAACTTTCGATCCGCTTGCGGAGAGATATTTCACTTTAGAATCTATCAGGTTAAGAACTATGTCAATGTCGTGAATCATCATATCAAGTACCACTCCGACATCCTTTATCCTCGGATTAAATGGAGCCAGTCTTCTTGATTCGATCAGGATTGGATCTTTCACGATTTTTCCAAGTTCAAGAACCGCACCGTTGAACCGTTCCACGTGACCGACCTGGAAAATAAGTTTGTTTTTTTCGGCCAGGCCTACAAGCTCTCTTGCCTGATCAACCGTTTCTGCGATTGGCTTTTCAACAAGAACGTGTTTTCCTTTAGTAAGGGCTTTCTTTGATATTTCATGATGAAGGAATGTTGGAACCGAAACAACAATTGCATCTGATGCTGCAATAATTTCATCTACGGTCGAAAATGCCTTCGTCCCATGTTTTTCCGAAATCACTTTCGCCCGTTCCGGGTCCGCATCATATATCCCTACAAGATTTGCATCTGTGATATGTTTTGCTACGTTCACATGATATTGTCCCATGTGGCCGACACCAACTATTCCAATGTTCACTTTTTTACTCATAAATACCCTGTTTTTATTTGAAAGTTTTACTCTTTGTTGAACCTGAAACAGCATCATCTGATTCGCGTGCGAATTCTTGCATTAGTTCTCTCTGGCGTTTTGATAATTTTTTTGGGATTTCTATTTTAATGATCACATGCTGATCACCCTTACCATATGAACCAAGATAGGAAATTCCATTTCCTTTGAGGCGGAAAACCTGCCCCGATTCAGTTCCTTCCGGAATTTTCATCGATACATTCTTTCCTTCAATTGTAGGAATTTCGATTTCGCCACCGAGGCATGCCATTGACAACGGAATTTTTTTTGTAATGATAAGATCGTTTCCCTGTCTTTCAAAAATGGGATGTTTACGGATGTGAGTAACTACATATAGATCTCCATGCGGACCTGCATTCGGCCCGGCTTCGCCCTCACCGCTAACTTTCAACCTGCTTCCGGATTCAACTCCGGGAGGAATTTTTATGTTGATGGTTCTTTTCTTTTCGACTAGTCCATCTCCGCCGCATGTTTTGCAAGGATTTGCAATAACAGTTCCACGTCCCTCACACTTTCCGCATGTAGTTGCAATAGAAAAAAATCCCTGTGTTCTCCGTACTTGTCCGGAACCACCGCAATCCGAACAGGTTGAGGACGAACTTCCTTTTGCCGATCCGGAGCCTTTGCAATCCTGGCAGGTTTCTGCACGAGGGATTTCAATTTTAAATTCTTTGCCGAGAGCAGCATCTTCCAGATTAATTTCTAAATTGTAACGAAGATCGCTTCCCCGTCTGGAACTGCCTTTCCTCTCACGTCCCCGTCCGCCACCACCAAAAAAGTCGCCGAAGATGTCTCCGAAGTCGCCAAAGATATCAGAAAAATCGGTATAGGCACCCTGACCAAAACCTGCGCCACCGCCATTTGCGTTCAGTCCGGCTTTCCCAAACTGGTCGTAGGCCTTTCTTTTTTGAGGGTCCCGCAAAACTTCATATGCTTCAGTTGCTTCTTTGAATTTTGCCTCTGATGCTTTATCACCCTGATTTTTGTCAGGGTGATGTTTAATGGCAAGCTGACGATAAGCCTTTTTTATCTCATCATCAGCCGCAGTTTTAGCGACGCCGAGAATTTCGTAGTAACTTTTTTCTGCCATACCTTACTTTTTTTCATCATCGACTACTGTATAATCAGCGTCGACAACCTTTTCTCCACTTCCATTGTTTCCTGCACCGCCAGAAGCTCCAGCCCCGGGATGAGAACCATCCGCTTGACCTGCATTTTCAGGTCCGCCTGGCGCACCACCTGCATGAACCTTTGCACTCAATTCCTGCGCTATTTTCGTAATTGAATCTTTCGCAGCATTTATCCTTGCAAGATCGTTGCTTGTTAACGCGTCTTTAGCCCGTTTAATTTCATCTTCGGCCAATTGCTTTTCACTGGCACCAATTTTATCTCCTGCCTCACTCAAAGTTTTTTCAAGTGTGTAGGTCAAACTTTCGGTTTCGTTTTTGGCTTCAGCCAGTTGACGGGCCTGTTTATCTTCCGCAGCATGAGCCTCAGCTTCCTTAACCATTTTTTGAATCTCTTCTTCGGATAATCCTGAAGAAGATTCAATTCTGATTTTCTGTTCTTTGCCCGTACCCAGATCCTTTGCAGAAACATGGACGATACCATTTGCATCGATATCGAAGGTAACTTCAATTTGCGGTACACCCCGTGGTGCAGGTGAAATTCCTACAAGATCGAATCTGCCAAGAGTCCTGTTGTCTCTCGCCATTTCTCGTTCTCCCTGTAGAACATGCACACTCACCGCATTCTGGTTGTCTGCTGCTGTTGAAAACACCTGCGATTTCTTTGTAGGAATCGTAGTATTGCGTTCAATCAGTCTTGTTAGAACTCCGCCAAGAGTTTCGATTCCGAGAGAAAGCGGTGTAACATCCAAAAGCAATACATCAGTCACCTCACCGGCAAGAACTCCACCCTGGATTGCAGCACCCATTGCGACTACCTCGTCAGGATTAACCGATTTATTCGGCTCTTTTCCAAATAATTCTTTTACAAGTTCCTGAACGGCAGGTGTCCGTGTTGATCCTCCAACAAGAATCACTTCATCAATATCTTTTGCTGTCATACCGGCGTCGCGTAACGCATTTTGTGATGGGATACGCGTTCTTTCGACCAGATGCTTTGTCAGTTGAT
>JAIOQL010000247.1 GCA_021413405.1 Leptospira sp. | reverse complement strand
CGGAACCTGTTGGGGTGAGTGAAAATACATCGCTCGATCCTCCGCAGCATCCCCCACCTCTGACTCCGTTGATCGCCTTTTTTTTATCCCGATAATCAATACCATTGTCATTCGGGGCATCGACTACGCTATTTGCAGAGTCTGCAGGTATTGAAGATTGTGAAGCAGATCCCTGTGCCAGTAGTATTGCGAGCATCATTGATTCTTTGTTTTTTCCGGAATTCTTTTCCATGAAACAGGAAATGAAAAAGAAACCGGAAAGAAATAGATATGCAAATAACGGCACCTGGCTATTATTTATTTTTATTTTCGAATTCTGATTTTTCGTAGCCATACTTTTTATTTTTGATAAAGGATTCAATTCTCCATGTTAGATTAAGAGAAAAATAATCATTGCCTTTCTGATCTGCTCCACGCAAAACCTGCACATCCTGTTGTAGTAAGCTTGGAGGAATCTGCAGTAGCTGTGCTTGCTTTTGCAGCTGCAAGAGAAGACTGGCCAAAAACTATCTCGCAAAAATAGAATGTGTTGTTCGACATATCGGTCCAAACAAATTTTCCGAATCTGCTCGCGTTGAAAGCAGCGTCCACAGTTTGCAGATAATACAGTGTATTCTTGGAGTTATCAAACTCCTGAATTATCCTCGTTGTAGAAAAGCCATTTGGAATACTGTTGTCATCCCACGATCCTTTCCGGTTGGAATCTGAGGAAATATATACATCTCCCCCTTTAGTTGTCTGATTACCCGTAAATGAATTCCAGCTTCCTGCTACTTCGATATAGGCATTCAAACTTGCGTTCGCTGAGGAGGCTGCGCCCGCTGCCAAAATATTTGCCTGGTTTAATGCCAAAAGACCAGCAATTAAATTCGCATCTGACTCTTTTTTCGAAACGCTTTCTTCTGATTGTGTACAGGCACTGAGCGCCAGTAATACAACGCTTACTACGAAAAGATATTTTTGAACTTTCATTTTTTTCTCCAAAAATTTTTTTCCGAGGAGAAAGGAATTGCTCTTTATAATATAAAAAAACTATATACACTGAATATCTCCTTTCCACGAGAAACATTCATATAAAGAGGAGTGTCTGACTTACCTGAATTGAAAACCTTCAGGATCACAGTTGCGGGACAGCGAGGGAATTGCGCATAGCGCTTCACCCTACTTCCTCCATTCGGATAATTGCACCTAAACTAGTTTGCTTGAATTCGTCAATTAAAAAAGTTTCCACATAAAGAGGAATGTTTTTTAAAAAATATCGTAATGTAGATATTGACCGGATATTCTGAAAAGAAGATGGAACTAAAAAAAGG
>JAIOQL010000246.1 GCA_021413405.1 Leptospira sp. | reverse complement strand
TCAGGGTGTTCTCGGTTCAGGATTTGTGAATGATCTTTTGGATTTTGGTTTTTTTCCCGGAACAAGATTAGAAGTGATCCATAAATTCAGTAACCAAAGTAAAATGACTGTCGGGATCGGTCCCGCTGAAATTGCACTCCGGATAACGGATGCAAAGCATATCCTGGTTGCCTGTAAACGGACATGAAGCCTCATTTCCGGTGCCTTCTTGTCGGGAATCCCAATTGTGGGAAATCATCCCTTTTTAATCAACTGACCGGTCTCTACCAGAAGACTGGAAATTTTCAGGGAGTTACAGTTGAAAGACTATCTGGAAATATATTTAATGATTCCGGATCTGTTGAAATAATCGATCTGCCTGGCGCATTTAGCCTCAACGGTTCATCCGAAGAAAAAATGATTCTCTCAAAATTTCTGATGAATCTTGAAAAATCTGATAAAATAATTTTCGTTCTCGATCCCGTTCTGATAGAACGAAGCCTTCAATTTTTGCTTCAGATTATTGACCTTGGTGCTCCAGTGCTGCTTGTAATGACAATGAAGGATGTGATAGAGAAAAAGAACATATCAATCGATCTTGCTCTTCTTGAAAAACAATTGGGATTAAAAATTAGTTTCGTAAACGCAAAGAATGGAGAAGGGCTGGAAGATCTAAAAAAAGTAATTTTTGATCAGAGAAATTTCCAGGTTGCGCAGAGAGTTTGGAAATGGGATAGTAAAAGAGAAAAAATCCTTGAAGGGATAATTTCCAGGATTGCAACAAAGGATAGGATCGGAATCCGGTTTATTGTTTCGAATGCATTAAAGACACTTTCAGGCGAAAGTCTTCAAAAAAGCCTTCCGGGATTGGACATTTTTCCGGTTAAAATTCAGGAATTCATCAAGCTTCAATTTAAGAAATCTGGAATAAAATTCACATATCAGGATGAACTGATTGCAAAATCGATTCGTATAAAATCCATCGTGTCTGCAATACTGAAGAGCCGTGATCACGGAAAAGGAAGCGGATTTTCGAAAAAAATAGATTCGGTGCTGCTGCATCCTGTTTCAGGGATGATCTCTTTTTTGATAATCATGGCACTGGTATTCCAATCCCTTTTTTCTTGGTCGGAAATTCCGATGGATTTGATTGAAAATGGATTTCAATTTTTATCCAGATTCCTGTCCTCAAATTTGCCTGTGGGTCCGTTAAGCGATCTTGTTTCAGACGGTGTTATGAAGGGATTAGGGTCAGTTCTTGTTTTTCTGCCACAGATCTCATTACTTTTCCTGTTCATCGGAATAATGGAAGAATCCGGATATATGGCCCGTGCTTCCTTTGTTATGGACAAGATAATGGGAAAATTCGGACTCTCCGGAAAATCTTTCATCCCGTTGCTTTCCTCGGCCGCTTGCGCAGTTCCGGCAATCATGGGAGCCAGGACGATTGAAAACAAATCTGACCGGTTAGCTACGATATTGGTCGCCCCTCTGGTAATGTGTTCGGCCCGTTATCCGGTTTATATCCTGGTTATTGGGGCAATCTTTCCATCGGTTCAGATTTTCGGAATTTTCAGTTTAAAGGCAGTCGTTCTTTTCTTTCTTTTTATGTTGGGACTTGCCGCATCCCTTACTTTTGCATTGTTATTCAAAAGAACTTTTTTTAAAAGTGAATCATCCTATTTTGTCATAGAACTTCCAGAATATAAATTTCCATCAATCCGCAATTTGCTTCTCAATACCTACAAGAAAATGAAAACGTTTCTTGTAAACACGGGAAAAATTATTCTGGCTGTTTCAATAATCTTATGGTTTCTTGCGAATTATCCTGCAGGACCAAAATATCAGGCCAAAGAAAGTATTTTGCTGGAACAGGGCAAAAATGCGGATGAATTTCGGATTCGGGAATCGTTTGCGGGAAGCTTTGGAAATTTCATTGAACCGGCTATCAGGCCGCTTGGATTTGACTGGAAAATGGGTATTGCGCTCTTGACTTCTTTTATTGCAAGGGAAGTTATGGTGTCCACGCTTGCTGTCATTTATGGGGTTGAGGGCAATGAAGAAAGTTCCGGACTTCATGACGCCATGAGAAACGATGTGAATGAAACGACAGGAAAGAAGGTCTGGACAACGTTAAGCGCCATTAGTCTCCTGGTATTCTTTGCGTTTGCCTGTCAGTGTATGTCCACGCTTGCAGTCGTGCGAAAAGAAACTAATTCTTATTTCTGGCCTTTTTTTCTTTTCAGCTATATGTCAGTTCTTGCCTATTTAAGTTCTCTTGCAGTTTACCAGTTCGGTGTTTTCTTGGGTTTTGGATAAATCATAAACCATGAATCAGGTCATGAATAATCTCCTTTCCTTCCCGGCTTTCACCGGGAAAAAGTTCATGCTCCTGCATTTTAAATCCCTTCAATTTCAGATCTCTGAAAACTGGGACAATGATGCCTTTAAATCTGAGGCGAGGATTGCGTTGCGCCACACTGTCATGAATTCGATTGATTCTTTTTCAGAAGTGGGAGCTTTGTCTGCAAGTCGAAGAGCTTCTCTGTAATTTCCCAGTTCATAATTTGCCTTTACTAAAAAGAAATAAACTTCTCCGGAAACAGTTTTGAGATCCGAAATGTTTCCCGCATATAGTATCACATCACTCCATTTTCCCGATTCAACGGAAATTAAAGCGAGATTAAATAATGCAACATTATTGAATGCGTCTACTTCCAGTATTTTCTCAAAATATCCTGTGGCTTCGCCATAATTCTGAATATTTGTAAAATAAATTCCAAGTTCTTCCATCGCTTTCATTTCAAATCCGGGCAGATTTGTAAGTGCATCGAGTATTATTACCTTCTCTTCAGTTCTTTTTTGTTTTTCCAGTTCAGTAAGAATCCGGGAAACAAGGACTTTGTTGTAGTCTATGCGCTTTGCAAATAGAGCGAAAAATTTACGTAGTTCCGGATACTCATCGCTGATATAGTAAAGCCTGATCAGATTCAGGAGTGGTGTGAGATTGCTTCTCTCGCTCATTGCCAGCTCTTTTAGTATCTTTTCCGCAGAGTCTAATTCGGAATTCCTGATCTGAAAAACTGCCAGGTTATTCCTGTCATTCAGTGAACTTGAATTTTTGAGTCTGTTGATTGCAGCCCGGATGCTTTCAGATTTTGCAGTGTAATCCATAAGCATGAGATGTGTGTCAGATTCCAGAATCTGGCTATTCCGGAGAGGAAATGTGCAATGAACCGCAGTTATTTCAATAGAAAAAATAAAACTAATTAGTATTTTCTGAATTAATTTTCTTTGCATACACAAGATATTTCATTGCCTTTTCCGGATCGCCGTTGAATAAATACATCAGAGAAAGGTCAACAGCATCCTGAGGATTGGGCGGTGAAAAGTCATCCGGATTTTCTTTGCTAAGTTCCAGTTTTGTTTTGAATTCCCTGATTTTGTTTTTCGTTTTTGCTTCAAGGTTGCGAAAATACTCTTTTTCCGGAATAGATTCATTCGATTTCAGTTCATCCAGTTTATCTGTAAAGCTGGTAAATTTTGAATTTGTCTTTGTGAGTTCTGTAAGCATTGCAACGGATTCTGTATAGCTTCCTTTCCTGGAAAGTATGTCAGATTTTAAGATAGTAAACTTTCCATCATTTGGATAAAATGAAATATAGCGGTTAATCAGATCGAGACTTTCATCCAGCCTGTCCCTTTCATAGTAAAAAAGCAGCAGGCCTCTGAGCGCTGTTTTGTTTTTAGGATCAATTCTAATAACATTCGTAAGATAAATTTCTGTTTTATCTTCTCTACCCGATTTTTCGTATGCGTATGCAAGAAGAAGATGAGAATTAACATATCGTTTATTGCATTCAAGAGATTTCTTTAAATTATGAATCGCACCTTCCAGATTATTCATTTTATAATATTCAACTGACAGGTTATAGTAGGTTTCTTCAGTTGGAGAAATCAGTATTGCTTTCTGGAAAAAATCTATCGCTCTGTCTTTATCACCGAGTTTTGAATATACTGATCCCAAATTCTGAAAACTTTTTACAAACTCAGGATTCAGATCAATGGAGCTCTCGTAAAATTTTATTGCGGCCTCGAGATCCCCCGATTCTTCCGCAAGAATTCCCTGGTTATATAATTTTTTTGCATTAGACATAGAGTAATTCAGCAGCTCCGTGTTGATCATAAGAGTATTCATTGTCAGCTCGTTTGTAAATTAGTTTATTATTAAGAGTAACGGGATTCTAAGAGAAATATTGAGCTAATTTAAACGTGGGTATCTCTGCTAGGATATTTTGACAGATTTCAAGCCCTTTATTTGTCTCACTCTGATCGGGTTAGTTTATCGCAGGGAGGATTTGGCCTGTTTCGGATTCAGGTTGACCCAATTAGGATTGCTGCTTTTTGAAATCAAGACTTTCTGCTTGATAGCTATTGGATCCATGTTTTTGAATATTTAGTCGGTTTATGAGTCATAATTTGCCCAATAAGACATAATATTGCCTTTTTTGTTATTTATTTGTCGCATTCTCGGAAAAAATTTATAGATTTCCTCCGTCAGATATGGTATGATTCAGCGCAAGCGTTATTGAATCTCAAGCTAAAATTGAAATTAGAGGTTTCCCATGTTTTCCAGAATTGTACCTAAATCTACAGTTATATTTCTAATACTAATAAGCGTTTTTGCTGCAAATTGCGGGGGTAAAAAGAAAAAAGCATTCTGGCCCCTGGCATAGATGGGGGGAGGTTCGGGAACCGGTTCTTCATCTTCTACTGCAACCGATTCAAATGGCGTTCCTTTACCAGCCTCCACTGCACCAACCGGTTCGACATCGCAGGAAGTTCCCACTTCAGGTTCAGCCCAGGTCACAGGTAGCATCGAAGTTGATAGCGGTGGAGCAAACGTGAATACGGATAACGACCCGTCCAACGATATCGATTTATCAACAATCCAGGTTCAATTAGTCGCCCCGGATGGAACCGTTGTTGCTACAACAAATATGAATGCATTGGGAGAGTATATTTTCAACGTCCCGGATCTTTCAAATGATACATATCGTGTTCTGATAAATTCAGGTCTTGGAGTAAATTATGCATATCAGGATTTTAATTTTACTTTCAACCCGACTGCCGGTCCTTCAACTCCGGTATCAATTCCAACAATGCAGGCTGAAAGATTATTTTATACAAGTGGTGCGGCAGAAATTTCAGGAGTTGTGAATACTCCAGGTTACAATAATCTTGTCAGTGTTCCGGCAGGAGGTCTTGCTGGTGTAACTGTTCAGCTTGTTGACAAGGATGGCAATGTTGCCGCAACCAGAACCACTGATTCTTCAGGAAATTATTCTTTTTCCCTTGTTAATCTTCCAAATGGAAATTATTTTATTGTAGTACTGGGCAGTTCGATAAGCCAAAATAGCCGTTCGTTTGTTGATCAAACGATACCTGTACGGTTTACATTCGAGGGAAATAATCCTGTGGTCGCGACTGTTCTTTCTGTTTCGGATGCTTCTCTGGCATGGGATGCTGCCTCTTCGAGTGCAGGACAAATTTCAGGAACTGTGAGCAACGCAGCAATTCCTTCAGGAGATACTTCTGTATCTTTCACTGTTACACTGAAAGATGCGTCAGGCGACATCATTGCATCTACTTCTCCTGATTCATCCGGTAACTATTCCTTTAATCAAAGTCTTTCAAATGGCGTTTATTATGTAGAGGTCACCCGTACGAATTTTCTGACTGCAACAGTTTCTTTTCTTTTTGCATCTCATCCTTCCGGAGGTTCGAATGTTAAAAATATCAGCGTGGCTGCAATTAACGTCGTTCCACGACCATCGAATATTTCAGGAACCGTTACTGACGGGGTGATCACCCCTGTTCCTGGAGCAGTGATTAATTTTCGTCCGGACAAAACCATGACTCCTGTTCAGCTGGCTTATATGCTTGCCGGTTCTGATGACAGGCTTCGCAATCTTGCGGGGATGTGGATTCGTGAAGTTTGTCCGGCATGGAATGGCACCGCACCGGGAATTGCACAATGTATCGGAACTACGGCCGGGAAATGTAATGGTACTTCGGCGGCATATTGCAATTACCAGACATATCAGAATAAAGTTTATGAAGTCAGCGGATCCAATGTGGTATTCGCTGCTGCTGCCGGAATCTGGCAGTATTATATTTCGGCACCAGGTTATTCCAGCAGCTCAACTTCATCAATTACTCTGAACGGCTCGGATATTACTGCTTCATCAATTCTGATGAGTCCCAGTACACATCGAACCCAGATTGCCGGTTCAGCAATTGTTCTTGATAATCTTGTAAATGGAACAAAAAAAGCTTACCAGGGAGCGATACCCGGTTATACAAATGCATCCACAAGTCTTCCGGGCCTATTTGTTGTTATTCTTGGAAACAATGATACAGCAGGTAATCCGGTTGCTCATATAACCATTACTAACGGAACCGGAGCTTTTGTGTTTGATGGAAATTCAAAGGTGATATCATTACCTTCTCTGCTTGCGAATGATACACAAAGGGTTGGTTATGCAATTCAGAATTTCGCAAGTGCAGCAACTTTGAGTTCTGCAGGTTCAGTGTCAGGGAGCAGTACGGGAGATTCTGTTCAGATTGTTGCCGGAAATTTCCAGTTCAAACAGGGTTCATATGCTGTGGTAATTGTAGATCCACTCGGACATTTGAGTGCTTCTTCGACCCGGGCTGACAATAATCCAGGGGCTACTTCACTCTATGCAGTTAATTCAGTGAATGCAATGGTTCTTCATTTACCACGCAGAAAAGTATCCGGGAATGTTTCAAATGCCATTACTACTGACAGCCTCAACGGTGCAGCGGTTGCTTTGGGGCGGGATAGCAATCCGGATCCTAACGTAGTAGATTTTAATGCAAATGTAACTAAAGATTATGATACAATTTCCGGTGCGTCCCGGTTTGCTGCTGGTTCTGATCAGCTGGTTGCTGCTGTTGCTACAGATGCAGCCGGGAATTATTCTATCGATAATATTGACCCGGGCGAATATGTTTTGAAAATCACTAAAGCTGGATACGGGGATTCTTATATACCTGTTTCTGTGTCTTCCATAGCAAACAATGTTGTGAATTCTCAGTTAATTGAAAATGCCGGTACCGGGAATTTAAGCGGGTTTGTGAAATTGCCTGGTGGATTTTCATTTACTGGAACCTACAGTCTGGAATTGGTGAACCCGACATCCGGAATGCGGCCTACTTCAGGAATTCAACCATCTTCTCTTTCAAGTGGAGCAACTACATTCTCTAATGTTCCTAAATACGATGTCTTCCAGATCAATGCCGGTCAATGGAAATTGAGATTTGTTGCACCTGGCTATAAATCTGTGGAAGGAATCGTCAATATCCAAAAGGATACCAGCACGAACTTTGATATTATCACAATGGTTCCCGGATCAAATGGTCCCGCGACTGTTTCCGGAAGGGCTCTAAATGCTCTCAATAATTCCGGTATACCAAATTTGTCCGTTCGTTTGCGGCCAGGGATAAATGTAACGAGTGGAGCGTATGCTACCGATATCAATGGGGCTGTTATTGCAGCTGTTTCAACGGCTTCAGACGGTTCGTTTGCAATTCCTGGAGTTACACCAGGAAATTATTCATTGGAAGTTGCTGGAACAAATTTCTCTACGACGTACCGGACTGTAATTTCTGCCGGAACGGACACCCCATCGAATCAAAATATACTTGTGAGTCCGATACTTGTGAACAATGAAATGAGAATTGTTCTTTCATGGAACGCTATACCAAGGGATCTCGATTCTCATCTTGAGTTCGGAAATTCCAGTTGTGTTAGCGGTGGAAAAAAATGCCAGGTGGTATGGAACGATAAAAATAAATTGGGCGGTGATCTGAAACTCGATTATGACATCACCACCGGACATGGCCCGGAAACAGTAACGATTACCGGTAGTGCCTGGACTCAACCGAGACTTGGATATAGCATTTATAACTGGAGCAACGAAGCTGCAATGTCAACTTCAGGAGCTGTGATCCGGGTCTTCGGTGGCAAATTTTCTGCCTGAATCCTTCCATGAGTATCATTGATACGGGTCAGACGGGTTGCAATGTGAACGATTATCTGAACGTTCCTTTCAACTAGAAGTTAATTGAAATAAGGTGGGTGTGCTTATGCGTAAAGCATGCCCATATATTATTTTCTGCGCTCAATTACCTTTTGAGATTGGATCTAAGATTTAACTTCCAGAGTAGCATTGCAAAGCTGAAAGGATTTTTCACATATTCTATGTTTGCTCCAAATCCTTTCTGTTTATAGTGCTTCGCTTCAGAATTTGGCCAAACTACTTTTCCGACCAATTCCAATTTCAATGGTTTTTTCACCATGAGGACTGAAATTATTTCACCCGGGCGGGGAATGTTTTCAGTTTCAATGTATAATCCTCCTGAAGAAAGATTATATAGATTACCGGAAAATACTTCCCGCGACATTTCAAGTCTAAAAGAAACCGGGCTCGAAATTTCAAACCGGGGAGCATATTTTTCATGTATGAATGAATTCAGTTTAGCAGCTCCCGATTTATATTTATCATCTTTTATGAACCTGATTCCTGCTCCTGGCAATCCTTCTTCAGGCTCCATCGTCCGGATTACATACCCGTTCAATTCGATCACAGGTTTTCCGGATTCCTCTAAATCTATAATGATATTAACTTTGTCATCAGGTTTTAGGACATCATAATCGTTTAACGGAATAAACATTCCGTTTTTGGAAATGTTCTTGGTCCGGCATTGCTCTCTTGTTCCTTTTTCATCAGACCAGGTAACAAATACAGGGATGGTGTCCCGTGACTTATTTCTCCATCCTCTTGGCAACACACTGAGGTACGGGGCTGAAATTTCCTTTTGAAGGAAATATAGAATTACCCCGAAAATAATTACAGTGAATAATGTATTTGTAACAATGCCGCTTAACGTTAATAACTGCAAATTATTGGCGTTTCCGGTTTTCATAATCAGTTTGAACCAAAGTGTGATATTATAAAAAATAAGGACTCCCGAAAAGAGAAGAAACAGATAATAGGCCCATTTCTTTGCCCTTATGAGGCCATAGCCTATCAACCAGGAAGTAATCATCAGGCAATATGTAAAAATTGTAAAATGCTGGAAAACAATACCGGGTTGTGCGAAGGGAATATTCAGAAAACCCGCAGTCATGAAAAAGCTTATGAATGGGATTAGAAAAAAGAAGCCGGAGATGATGTAGATAGGATAAGGGATATTTCTATAATTAATCGACATTTTTATTATTAATGTATTGATTTCTG
>JAIOQL010000245.1 GCA_021413405.1 Leptospira sp. | reverse complement strand
CCATAATTTGTTCCCGGATCAGAGACTTCCGGAGAGACGCCACCAGTCGCAGTACCCAAAAGCTGGCAGTTTTCTACAAAGATTCTGATCTTGCTTGCCTTTTTTCCTTCCGGGGTGTCCCAGGTGGATTGCTTCAACCGGCCTTCAATGGCGACCTGCTTTCCTTTCTTGGCATATTGTTTTAATATGTCAGCAAGTTTGCCCCAGGCCTCACAGTCGAAAAAATTGGTTTCTTCTTTTTTCTCACCGTTTGAAACAAAGATTCTGTTATTGGCGATGCTGAAGTTCACAACAGAACTTTGCCCGATCATTTTAAATTCGGGGTCCCTGGTGAGCCTGCCAATCAAAGTCACCCTGTTCAGGTCATTTGCCATTGCTCAGATCCTGACTACTAGTGAACGGAGTATATTCTGGTTGAGCAGAAATTCGTGTTCGATTTTTTTAATTGTATCAGGGGCAGCAGTGCATTTCAGATGATTAAAAAATCCGGTTTCTTCGCCTTCAATTTTATGCCAGAGTTTTTTTGAACCCCAGTCTTCTTCAGCAGATACCTCGACAGAATGCCTGCCCAGAATATCCTTAATTGCCGTCTTGGTTTCGTCGATCAGGGAATGTGGAGTCTCCCTGATTACAGCAGTAATCTCATATGATTTCATCGTTTCTCCTCGTGGTTATTCCCTTAATTCCGGTACTCGCAATCCAGTGAAATCAACCGGAAGCCCGCCAAGGGTGGAAGCTATTGTTTAGATCAATGATTTTTTACCCTACCCCGTGGTCAATGGTTTTCTTGTTTCCGAAATCTCTCTCCTAATTAAGATATGTAGACAACTCACCCAAGGTTTTTGCTACAAAGACACGGAGGTGCAGAGATTTGGACGGTTAATAATCGAATGCTTAAAAATAAGATTATAAAAATAATACTCCCTGGGTCTTTGTGACCCTGTGGCTTATTGGTAATTACAAAAATGAAACAGTTAATTAGGAGAAACAGTGAATAAATGAACGTCTGGAAACGTCTGGTTAATTCTTTTTCCCCCAAAGTAACCGTGAAAATTCCGGTAACAATGAATGTCCTCGGAAAGTTCTATTATTTCCATACCAGGGAATTCACGAAAAATGGAGTTTATATAGTTTGTTATGCGGACGAACTGGATATACTCCCGGACCAAAAATCAGGTATAACTCTATTCCTCATGTTTGATCTTTATTCCCATGGAAAGATCGAAATCCAGGGGGAATTGGAGAAAAAATTCCCTCTTCCCGGAGCCAGGATGGGATTACAGATTTCGTTTACCCCCGCAGATAAAAAGGGAAAAGAAACTATAGAAAGGTTCATACGAAAATTTTATACCCCCCGCTACACTGTCAGATTCAAAGCAAACATTTCAAAACCCGGCTCAGGGGAGATTTTGGTCGCAGAGGCGATCAATTTCTCAAAGAACGGCATTTTTCTCGAAACAGATATCAGAACTTTTCATGAAAAAGATGAATGCGACCTGATCCTGTTCACCGGTGCATCCGATATTAAAACTGGGGGAGAAATCACATGGGTCAATCGCGGGAATCTTTATGATAAACCTGATGGTCTCGGTATAAAATTTCTCCCTGATAGAAAATCGAAGCGGGAGATCATTTCATTTTTGGATCTGATTGAAAAAGAAAATGCGGTTATACGATAAGCCAGGCAGATATGTTTGAAAAAAAAATTCTGATCACCGGAACAGTAACGGGGCTGCTCCTTTTTGGACTGACCCTCTATATGACTGTAAGCACTCCAAATGTTCCTATCCGGAGTAACCATTCCGGGTTCACCTCTACGATCATAGCCCTGGAGCTCGCCCAAACAAAAGAGCAGATCAAAGACATTGTTGGCGGACCGGAAGACGAAAATCATTACGAATATCTTAACAGATTCAAATTTTCTCTGAAGCTCGATTTCCTTTATATTTTTTTATATATATTCTACTTCCTTCTTCTTTTTGAAGTTTGCGCAAGGGAAAACCGTTATGAGATACCGCTCAGGAT
>JAIOQL010000244.1 GCA_021413405.1 Leptospira sp. | reverse complement strand
CTTCAACTGAATCCATTTTTCTTCGGAGATAGGAGGAAAAATATCCCGCATATTTCTTTTGAAGATCTTTGCGTCTCCAGTCATTTCCTGAAAATTGTTTTCGACAGCTCCCTTTTTTACACTGCAGTGGAAACACATAATCCGGATCAGACTCGCTCATACAATAATCAAAGGTCAATTCTTCTCCCGGTTCGATATCCCGGATTGCGACAAAAACAGTCTGTCCTGAGATTCCACAGTTTGGTTCGCAACAATGATTCATTCTCCAGTCAGCACTTGGATCCTTTGGATTAAGAGGCATGATCAGTTGATTTTCTTCCACAAAGTATGCATAGTCATCAAATAAAAATTTTCTCTGCAACTCTTCATACTTTGTCTTATTTACAACGAGGCCACCTGAAATGCTTACAACCGTATTTTTAGGAAGAAACGTATTTGTAACAAGCCCTGTTCCTTTTCCCGGAATATGAACCATTTCAACGCCTGGATGAACATAACTTTCAGCCGCTACTTCCTGTAAAATTTCAGGATCAAAGTTCAATTCACTTCCCCCTGAAAATCAGGGTTGTGC
Organism: Leptospira sp.; assembly: GCA_021413405.1. Taxonomy (GTDB): domain Bacteria; phylum Spirochaetota; class Leptospiria; order Leptospirales; family Leptospiraceae; genus JAIOQL01. Next base: position 471 of record JAIOQL010000244.1, on the reverse strand, counting down.
GCCCAAGCCTGATTTCGTCAAAATCATAGAGTAGTCTTGGCCGGAGCAATTTTTTCCCGTTCAATGTAATTCCTTTCTTTGAAACCATATCAAACAGAATATATTTGTTTCTAAGCCGTTTAATTTTAGCATGAACCCCGCTCAAAGTAGAATCCCATAAAACGAGATCGTTTGCTTCGCTTCGTCCGATTGTAGTCACAGAATCAGATATCGTATACTGCCTTCCCGGGTTTGGTCCATCTTTTTGAATCAGTACTGCCCTATCATAACTTTCTCCGGAAGAAACCATTTCATCTGCAAAATTTTCCGATTCTCTTTCTTCGACAAATTCACCTGGATCTTCCACTTGTTGTGTCCGCTGTTCTATTCGTCTTGCAGGGATTCCCTGGCCATACATCTTTTTATAAATAAAAGATTCGTCAGTAATTGCATTCTCTACTATTTCCGGACCGGATGGAATCGGTAATAATT
>JAIOQL010000243.1 GCA_021413405.1 Leptospira sp. | reverse complement strand
TACGACATGCCTCGAGATACGCGACAAAGACAATGAACTCATCATAATTGACGGAGGAACTGGCCTTCGCGAGCTGGGCAATTCGATACTTTCACAGGGATTTCTTGCAGGCAAAGGCAAGGCTTTTTGGATCTTTACGCACACCCATTGGGATCATATCCAGGGCATTCCTTTTTTTGTTCCGTTTTATATTCCTGGAAATCATTTTGAGATTTACACATCCGTTCCTGATCTGAAGGAAAGAATGAAATACCAGCATGTGCCTACACATTTCCCGGTTCCATTTGAAGGGCTGCGGGCAGAAAAAGTTTTTCACTTCATTGAGGAGGGAACGGAATTTTCTCTCGGGGAACACATTAAATGTTATTCAAAAGCAGTTCGTCATCCCGGAGGAAGTTTTTCTTACCGGCTCGAGGAAAACGGGAAAATTCTGATTTTTGCATCCGATGCGGAATTCAACATTGATGAAATGGAAAACATTGAAAACTATCTTGGATATTTTCGCAACGCAGATGTTCTCGTTTTTGATACACAATACACTTTCGAAGAATCTCTGCAGAAAATTGATTGGGGTCACAGTTCTGCGTCGATGGCAACTGACATTGCCTTAAAGGCAGGAGTTAAAAAACTCGTGATGTTTCATCATGATCCGTCATACGACGATGATAAACTCGATGCTGTTTATCTCCGTGCATTAAAATATAAAGAAATGTTTGATAGAACTGACAGTCTTGAAATCATAATGGCCTACGAAGGCCTTGAAATAGAAATCTGAGGATAAGCAAAATGAATGAATATATTATAGGTATCGATGCAGGAACAACAGGAATCAGAACGTTTTGCTTTGATAAAAAAGGAAATGTCATTTCGAGCGCCTACCAGGAATTCAAACAGATTTTTCCGAAACCAGGATGGGTTGAACATAACCCGGAAGAAATTTGGTCGAAAACAGAAAAATTAATCGCCGAAGCAATCAGAAAAGGGAAGCTGAAACCTTCCGGTGCCATCGCGATCGGGATTACAAACCAGAGAGAAACTACAGTTCTGTTTGACAAGAAAACCGGAAAATCAGTTTACAATGCGATCGTCTGGCAATGCCGTAGAACTTCTCAATTTTGCCAGGGATTAAAAAAACAGGGTCTCGAAGAAACATTCCGGAATAAAACAGGCCTCGTGATGGATGCTTATTTCAGCGGAACAAAAATTAACTGGATATTGGAAAATGTAAAGGGCGTGCGCGAAAAAGCAGAGAGGGGGGACGTCCTATTTGGAACCATTGACACCTTCCTTCTTTATAAACTGACAAAAGGAAAATCCCACAGGACTGACCATACAAATGCATCCCGTTCCCTTATTTTCAATATAGAAAAAAAAGCATGGGATGACGAACTTCTAAAAATCCTGAATATTCCAAAGCAGATTCTTCCGGAGGCACACAACTCAAAATTTTTATTTGGCAAAACAGAAGGAGTGAAAGGTCTTCCGGATGGGATTCCGATTTCATCTCTCGTGGGAGATCAGCAGGGTGCGTTATTTGGCCAGCTATGTACTGAAGTCGGGGAAGCAAAGAATACTTATGGAACCGGGTGCTTTTTACTGTTTAACACTGGTGACGAATTCAAAATTTCAAAATCAGGTCTTTTGACAACCCTGGCCTGCGGTCCTGATGGAAAAACGGTCTATGCCCTCGAAGGATCTGTCTTTATCGGTGGTGCCGTTATCCAGTTTCTGCGTGATAATCTGAAATTTTTCAAACAATCGAAAGATACAGAAAAAGTGGCTAAATCGGTTAAAACTCCAGATGACATAGTTTTCGTTCCTGCATTCTCAGGTCTTGGAGCTCCGCACTGGGACATGGATGCGAGAGGTGCTATTTATGGTCTCACAAGGGACACTACACCGGCTCAAATTACCCGGGCGGCTCTCAAATCAATCGCACTTCAGTCGTATGAACTGGTGAGGGCAATGGAAAATGATATAGGAAAACCGCTAAAAGTACTGAAAGTGGATGGCGGTGCGACTTCCAATGAATATCTTATGCAATTCCAGGCAGATATTCTCGGAAAAAATGTAATTCGGCCTGCCAATGTAGACACTACTGTTCTTGGAGCTGCGTTTCTCGCCGGGCTTGAAAGAGGATTTTATTCATCCGTTGCAGAACTGAAAAAAACGGAAAAGAAAAGCAAAGAATTCAAACCACGGATGAAAGAAGAAGAAAGAATTGCTGAAATTTCGAAATGGGAAAAAGCTATTTCAAGAACAAAGACCAGTTGATCGGTGCTTTAACCCAAATATTTTATTTACATATGTAATTAAAATATACGTTATTGTCTTTCGATGTATCTATGTCGTACTATAATCAGGATGTGGTTATTCCGATATTATATGTATCTTTTCGGTAGTGCACTAGAACCAATCGCAAATGAAAAACCAGGCATATAAACAATTTATCAGTTTTGGAAAATCCCATCACAAACTGATGTTTGATTCTTCATTGGACAGTTTTCATGCAGAATTTGACAATCAGATCGTCGAAAAAAAAAGGGTTTGGGAAGAGAACGGAATCTCGAGTGTTATTCTGGTTTCATCTGTTAATGATGAAATCTCCGGATCCGATAAAAATGATCTTCTGCTGAATAATCTGAAGCCTGTTGTCAATTCCGTTGAAATAATTCCTGAGGCGAAAATTTCATTTTCAGATTTCGATTCAGTTGTCCGGTGTATATCTGATATTTCAGCAAAAATAAAGGATGGCGGTGTTGTTATCATCTTTCGGCAGCAACAAAGAGATCTTGTTTATGGATTTGCTTCCGGGCTGCTTTTATATATCAAACGGGACTTTCTTCCGGAGCAGGCTATCCAGTTTCTGACTGGCCGGGACACATATCTCGAAACCGATTCACCTATATATCTGTTTGAAAAAGCGATCCATCCTGAATACCAATTACCAGAATTTATAAATGAAAAGAAAGGTTCAAAAAATGCTGGTTCAGAAACTTTCCAGTCTCCGGAGGACAAAACTCATTCCGGGGTCAAAAGTTCAGAATCTACAGATAAGAAAAAAGAAAGCAAAAAATCTATTAAGAATTCAGAGGAAACAGAAATGGAGTCTGCACTAACATCGAAATCGGACAAACCTCTGGATCCAGCCGTCCTACATGCTTTCAAAGCTTCGAGGTGGACAATCCAGGTGAAGCTGATGTCGATCATTTCCCTGATCATTATTTTTTCACTGTCTTCGATCATTTTTCTTGCTACATTATTTTTCAAGAATGACAATGAACTTCGTATAGCTGAATCAAATCTTGCGCTTAGTGAAGTCATTGCTTCACAGGTTAGAACGGATCTCACTGCAATCACTGAAAAAATGGTTTTGATGGCAACGACTATCAAGCAGGAATTCAGGTCTAGTGACCAAAAGAAACAATTTATCGATTTGTTTTTTAGGAACGACAAGAATTTCATCTCTCTTGGAATTTATTCAGAGAAAGGAGATTCGATCACTGCAAACGAAACATTGTATAATGATGAATTTTTAAAAGAAAATCAGCTCACTGAAAAAGATTTTGATAGTCTTGCAGAATTGCATGGGAAAAAATTTGCAAAATCATTTACCGGTGCGGCAGTCGTCCATAATTCCAGCCCTGGTTTTAAGATCCCGGTCATTGGGATTAGTTTGCCTTTTTCAACTGAGGAAGGAAAAAAATCCATTATTCTTGCATACATAAAAATTGATAAAGTTCTCAGTGCCTTTCAAAAGAAAGGAATTACAGATACAATGCTGATCAATGAAGAAGGAAACGTAGTTGCACATCCGGACAGCAAGATAGTTCTGTCCGGCTCCAACCTGATTGATCTTCCGATCGTGAAAAAAATGCTCACTGACTCACAGGATAATGGAAACCAGAGGTATGAAGACAAAGGGGTCTATTATCGTGGTTCGTTCAAAAAGCTGGGATTTGCTGGTGCCGGGGTGATTGCAACTGTATCAGAAGACGTTGCATTTGCTGCGGTTTACCAGATTCAGCGAAGAAACTTGTATATCATGATGATCGTTCTCAGCTTTGCAATCCTGATCGTTTTCTTTTATGCGAAAAGTCTCACAAACCCTGTATTAACTCTTCTTGGTGCAACCAAACAGATTGAGTCTGGCGATTTCGGGGTCCAGATAACGCCAACAACCCGTGATGAAATTGGAGTATTGACAAATTCATTCATTGAAATGGGTAAGGGTCTCGAGGAAAAAGAAAAAGTGAAAAGCATTCTCGGGGGAATGATCGATCCCACAGTGGTGAAGGAAGCAATGATTGATCTTGCCGCTTTAAAGCGGGGTAGCGAAAAAGAAATAACCGCATTTTTTTCGGACGTTGCCGGCTTCTCGACAATCAGTGAGCAGTTGTCCTCTGTTGATCTGGCTGCGCTGCTGAATGAGTATCTCGGGTCGATGACAGTAATTTTGAAAACCCACGACGGGGTTCTTGATAAATATATCGGGGATGCAATTGTCGGAATTTTCAATGCACCGGTTGAAGTTAAAAATCATCCTCTCGCAGCTGCAAAAGCTTCTCTTGAAATGATAGCAAAACTTCAGGAACTAAGGGAATATTGGGTAGCAAATAATTTATATTGTAAAGATGCGCAGGAAATGGACGTGAGGATCGGACTGAATACGGGTCCGGCCAAAGTTGGTTTTATGGGAACCGAAAAACTTGCGTCTTATACAATGATGGGGGACACGGTTAACCTTGCTGCACGTCTTGAAGCCGCTGGAAAAGACTACGGCGTTAATATTCTGATCAGTGAAATGACGAACAAAATGGTTTCAGAAGAAATGTTTACGAGGGAACTGGATCTTGTCAGGGTAAAAGGAAAGAATGAGCCAGTTCGTCTTTATGAACTCATTGGTATCAGATCCGAAGTTCCGTTAAATATCGTTGAATCCGCAGAACTATATGAACAGGCTCTCAATCATTATCTGAAAAGAGAATGGGATCAGGCGATTGAAAAATTGAACAGGGCAGAAAAAATCAAAGGAAAAAAAGATAAAGCAATTCATATGCTCATCGACAGGTGTGAGGATTACAAATCATCACCTCCTGACGCAACCTGGGACGGTGTCTTTACACGAACTCATAAATAATTATGAAATATCTGAATAGTTCAAAACACGTAGTTTCTTTTCTTTTATCCATAATGTTCATATTCTCAATTCTGTTATATCTTGATCTGAACAGAAAAGTTGAAGCATCTACCGGAAAAGTCGTTGGAAAAATTACATACCGGAACAAAACAATTCAGAGAAAATATGATTCACAGGTTGTTTGGGATGATCTCGAACAGAGTGCGCCATTAACAAACCGGGATTCGATACGGTCTGCCGATCAATCCGAAGCCCTGATTACTTTGAACGACGGGACCGAGATCCAGTTGTCAGAAAACAGTATGATCCTGCTTGATTTTTCGGGGAAAGATATTAATATTAATTTTGCATATGGATCTGTCCAGGCGAAGAGAAGCGATGCAGATTCAGGTGGTGGTGAAAAAACTGCTCTGAATATCAAATCCGGCGAACAGACGATCAAGATCGACAATTCAACGGATGTTAAACTGGCTAAAAACGCAGATGCAGGACTCAGCCTCACTGTGGACAAGGGGCAGGCAACAGTAAACCAGGGCGGGAAAGACCAGGTAGTTGGAAAGGATCAGCAGGCTGAACTTGGAAAAGATAAAATTGATATTAAACCAATTACATTAAAGATACAGAATCCTCCCGATCAGAAGCACATCGTCTCACTTACCAAAGAATCGGTTATTGATTTCAGATGGGAACAGGTAACAGAGAATCCTGACATTACCCTCGAAGTATCCCAAAGCAATAATTTTGCGAAAAATGTCATAAGGCGAACAACAAGAGCGAATAACGTAGAAATGGAATTAAAAACAGGGATCTACTACTGGAGGATTTCAGCAAAGAATAAAAAAACAAATTCTACTGATTTCAGCGAGACCAGAAAATTCTCTATCCTGAAAGATTCCCCGGTTCTTTTATTCTCTCCCGGAAACAGGAGTAAATTCGGATATGTCTCTGCATTCCCGGTGATAAATTTTTCGTGGAATAAAAATGAACTTTCAAACGGGTTCAAACTGGAAATATCCGGAAATGCTGATTTTTCAAATATTCTAAAATCATTCGATGCCTATTCAAACAGTATTTCTATTGATAGCTTTGGGGCGGGAACCTATTACTGGCGTGTCAGCACGAAGCCGTCTATGTCAGAACTTTCCCCACAGCAGAGTGGAGTGCAGTCGTTTGTTATCGAAAATAAAAAGATAATCGATCCGCCGTCTCCTCTTGCACCTGACAACAGCCAGAAACTGAATAAGGGAGTTTTTGAAAAGGGAAAAGCTCTTTTCATCTGGCAGGGAAGCAACGAACTGAAAAAATTTCGTATCCAGATTTCTTCTGATTCGAAATTCAAAAACATTGTATTTTCAGAATCTTCCGGGGAAAATTTCATAAATGTGAATAAAGCATTAAACCAGGGATCTTATTTCTGGAGAGTCAAATGGATCACCGGTTCCGGACAGGAGACAGAATTTTCAGAAGGGAAGCAATTCCAGATTGGAGAGAATGAAAAACTGGACCTTGTTTCACCTAATGACAGATCCGATTTTGATTTTGAAACCGGATCATCCGGGATAGAGATTCACTGGAAGCGTCCGGACCAATATGGAAGTTTTTCTGTAGAATTTTCCACTTCAAAGGATTTTCAGAAAATTGCCGAATCCCGGCAAACTACGTCTTACTCCGCTACCGTTGCAGGTTTGAATCCCGGAACTTACTTTTGGCGTGTGCGTCTTTTGGCTGAAGATAAATCGGAATTACTAGTGAGTGCTGCACGCAGCATCAGGATACTCGAAGCACTTTCCGGTCCCGTTCCCCTGTATCCGGCAAATAATGAAAAGATCGATATGGCCGAGAAGGATTCATTGAAATTTACCTGGGAGAAGGCTGACAAGGCCAGATCATACACCGTTGAAATTCTTCAGAATACATCTTCTGGACAAAAACTTATTTTGCGGGAGGATACAAAGTCTACAAATCTGGTCGTGAAAGACCTGTCCAAACTGGACGAAGGAGAATTCACCTGGACTCTTCGTGCGAATTATGGAGAAAATGATTCAAGAGGAAAACAGAAAAATCCTGTTACAAAGGATTTTTCTATAATCTTATCCCGGAAAACAGAAGAAGTGAAACCATCCGAGATCGAGATCATTTCACCGAAGCATCAGTTTGTTGAGTAGGAAATCAATATGTATCTAAGCCGGAAAATAAATGTTTTTTGTAGTTTTGCGATTGTATTAGCCTTTCAGAATACCGTTCTTTTTTCACAGTCAAAAACTGCTCCAGTAAAAGAATTCACCGAGTGGAAACCCGTTCCCAGGGCAGCCGGATACCAGATTGAAATCAGGGACAGTAAGAACAGAATCGTGTTCGAGAAAACTGTCAGGACAAATAGAGTTGAGTTTGAATTACCTGACGGAATTTATGAGGAGAGAATCGGGGTTCTTAACAAATTTGATAAAATCATAGGCTGGTCAAAATGGACGGAATTCATAATTGATATCTCGAGAGTTCCTGAAATCGAAATAAACAAAAAGATTCCGGTTCTGTCAGGAAAAAAAGAATTTGAACTTCATTTTGAAGGAAAAAATATTTTTCAGGAAATTAAAATTTTCGTAGAATCGGGAACCGAAAAAATACCAGTCAAAAAAATCAATGTTTCTAACAGCAATTCAGTCAGTGTTACTCTGGATTTGAGTTCTGTAAAACCGGGTCAATATGATGTTGTTTTTGAAAACCCCAGAAAGAAAATTCTAAGAAAAAATAAACTGCTCATCGTAGGCAGCGAATCGGAGATCTCTGAGACAATTTCCCGGTCAGGAGATGAGGTTGTTGCCGGACCCGATCAGGCGTCCGCGGAAACAAAAACCGTCCCTGCCGGAAAATCATTCTTTGGTTCTTTGTGGAGAGCATCTCTTGTTCCCGGACTCGGACTTCACTATGCAGGTGAAAAAAATTTGGGATATGCGACCGGTGTTCTATTCACTGATGCTCTTTACAATGTTTATATAAAACACCAAAGAATGTCACATGAAAATGATATTTATAATGAACGGCGGATTGCAAATTTCTCTGAATTATTTCTTCCAAAAAATTCTATTCCCGGATACCCTCTAAACGCCGGGCTGGCTCACGACGTCAGGGATTCCCACATTAAAGAGAAGGCCGGTCATCAATATAGTGAATCATTGCGGATTCTCGGTGCAGTTTATGTAAGCCAATTAGCCGGAACTATTTTTGTTTCGAGGAATTTTGATAAAAGGATGTGGAATGTTCTATGGAAGTCGGCACTCCTGCCGGGGCTCGGACACATTGAGGCCAAAGAAAAAAAAACTGGAATTGCCTATATGGGGCTTTTCGGAGCTTCTCTAATCAATCTTATAAATAAGCAGGAAACCCTGCATACCGAAAGAACTGTGTTAATTGAAAAGAGAACATCACTTTATACAACGTTAGCCTATCCGGTTGGGTTTGGTTTTAATCTTTCTTTGGCTCAGATTGCTTTTTTTGACCGCAAAATTAATTCTGATTATTCTCACGCCAAAAGTAATTATGATACCGCACTTAAAATAGCAGGAGCTATTTATGCGATCCAACTGCTGCATGCATTTTATTCAGGAAACAAATATGAAAATGCCGGCGGACTTGCAGGAAACTCTACAGGAATTCATTTTATCGGAATGGGAATTGTCGCAATCCCGGCGGTAAAAAAAGACCCGGGCAATTTTACTTCACAGTCGGAAACTGTGGTCAGTCTGAATTTTCTTTTTTAAAAAAAATCAGATTTTTATTCCACCGGAGGCTTCGATAACAACTCCGCAAATCAGTTCATTTTCTACAATAAATTCCGCAGTCTTGAATATTTCTTCACTTTCTCCGAGTCTGCCGATCGGGATGATGGCTTTCCATTTTTCCAGGGCTTCCGGCTTCATATCTTTCATAACCATATCAGTTGCAATGAACCCCGGTGCAATTCCGGCAACGCGTATTTTGAAACGGCTGAGCTCATGTGCCCAGAGCTTTGTCATTGCCGCAACACCTGCTTTAGCAGCGGAATAATTCGTTTGTCCCGGGTTGCCATGCATCGCTACAGATGCGATAGGGATAATGACCCCCGGTTTTTTCTGTTCAATCATTTGTGCTGCCGCTTCCCGACCTGTCAGAAACACACCTGTTAAATTGACATCAATCACAGATTGCCATTGTTCGAGCGACATTTTTCCTTTCACTTTTCCGGTTTCCCTGTCAACTTTGACAAGTAGTCCGTCACGCAGAATTCCCGCATTCAGGATTGCGACATCAAGCGAGCCCGTTTTGGCTACTGCCGTTTTCATCAGGTTTTCGACTTCGCCTTCATTGGAAACGTTAGCTGGTATTCCAATTGCTTTTCCACCCGAAGAATTAATTTCTGAAACTGTTTTCTCCACGGCTTCCGCCCGGATATCTGAAATGATAACCGTTGCCCCTTTCCTGGCAAATCCCTCTGCCATAGATTTCCCGAGACCCCCGGCTGAACCGGTAATCAATATTGTTTTCTTATTAATGTCCACTGGCTGCTGCTTCCTTGCTTCTCATGCTTATATAATCATCCTTAAACGGGATCTCAACTCTTGCGATCGTCTGGTTTGGCTGGGTAATGATCCGGAAAAGATTCGGATCCACATTTTCGTTTTTGAGTAGAATCATTATGAGCGCTATTCCAAGACCCGCACCTTCTGTGTTGTCCATATTATCCATATAAAATTCTGCGATGTCATTGTATCCCATCGCTTTTTTCATTTTTTCGCGCATTCTTGTTTCTTCAGCACGGAGCACGGGTGTATTGTTTATCACTTCTACCGAAAGACCGGACGGTTTATAATTGAAATTCAATACCACGTAAATCCCACGGGCAAGGCAGCGTTTACCATATTCATTTGCCATGCTGTCAGAGAATCTGCTCTTGTAGCTTATCATTCCTTTTGCATAATCTGTTTCATTCGTGATATCAAGGCCTTCATCTTCGAAAAAGATTCTCTTCTGGTTCGCTTTTATCCCGTTTATTGCTAATTCCTTGGTAATCGTGTAGAGCATTTCCACATATCGTATCTGCCCGACCCTGTTTAGTATTTCAGTTATGACCAGAAGAACATATTTTTCCAGTTGTGAATTCATTTTGGAGGATTTTATTGAAATCCTGTCTCTTGCTGCTATATAATCGATTAATTCGCGATTAAGGTTTTCGAAACTTTTTGCCATTTTTCTATATCTTCTCGTCTGCGGAACTATTGTTCCTGAATTTAAATATCAGTAAACAATATTCCTGTACGGCAACCTCAATTTACTCACGATCCGTGATCGCTTTTTCGAAAATTCAGGAATCCTGTTGACATTGGATTCGCCTCTGATTTTGGTTTGAAATAGAGAGGATGTATGGCAAATAAAAAATCGCCGCTAACTTTGAATTTGAAAATAGGAATGGGAATAGGGGCCGTAATTTTACTCGCCCTGATTTATTTCGCTCTGTCTGATTTTGACGGAACCGGAAATGGACCGAAAAGCAAAAAGAACATGATGTCGAAGACCGGAGATCCGACAAAACCTGGTTCAAAAACGGATGGAACAGGTCAGGGGCCGGGAGAAGGGGACTTTGCAGACGGCGCAACTCCTGAATTTTTACTCGAACAATACAAAGAGTGGTCAAAATATCCGCCATATTCAAGACCATTGACCTCCGAAAATTATGACCTCATCCATCCTTTTAAAGTGGACAGCTCTCCGATAGTCATGGTGGATACTCCAACTTCAAGGGACGCAAACGGATACCGTTGTGTTATGCAACCAAAAACCTGGGCAGTGATTGGCCCGACAGATATGTACATTACACTGGAATGCCGTGATTCATCCAGTACCCCTGTGAGTATCAAAGTCAATAGTCATACGGTCTATCGTGATTGGGAGGGAAAACAATATCCGACTCATAGCGCAGATGTCAACGATGACGGAAGAGACGGGGACGAAGTGGCAAAAAATAATATTTATACCTTCCGCTGGAGGCCGATGAAAGGAGATTGGGGCCAAATGTCCCTTGAGGCGAATATCATATACGGACGTGAAAACAAGACCGCTAAAGTCACAGCAGCATTTTTTTCATCACCCAATAAACCGGCTGAAGTGTCTCCATACTTTCATGATTCCATAGTTGATAAATCACTCGTGATCAAAGCGGAATTAAATGTTCAAAAACCAGGAAATTATCATCTCGAAGCAAATTTGAAGGAAGCGGAAGGCGGAAATTATGTCGCGTATTCAACTTTTGATGGTCCGTTGAAGGGAGGCGCAAACGAAGTCGATTTCGTATTCTTTGGAAAGGTTCTCCGGGATCGGGGTTATGATGGCCCATATCTGATAACCGCAGTTCGTGGACACAGGGTAAATCTGCCGATAGATCCAGCCTGGTTCACCCAGGGTGAGGAAGGCCTCCGTAAAATCCAGGCCGCGAAAACTACGGAACCCGACCGGGAACTCATAGTTCCGTACACTGATGAATTCAAAACAAAGCCTTATACGCTTTCCAGCTTTTCGAAAGCAGAATGGGTTAGTGATGATAAAAATAAACGAATTCATGAACTTCAGAGTATGGCGAACAAATAATATGGAAATTTTGGAAAAATGCTTGCTTTTTATCGCGAATGCAGCAAAACTATGTCAAAATTCAGCAAATAATTTGAAAAGGTGAAAACATGTTAAAACATATATTAGCAATCGCAATAACTCTAATTTTGGCACAAGCAGTCAGTGCTACCGGTGGTGGAACTTCCTCCACTCCTCTCAGCGGGTCTTACCCGATCGTCCTTTCCCATGGAATTCTCGGTTTTGATGATACCCAGGGTCTGGCAGGTGGATTGATAAAATATTGGGGTGGGATGGACAGCTATCTCAGATCTCAGGGCGTTCCGGTTCTCACTCCGGGAAAAACAGCAATGGCTGGTCTTGCTACAAGAGCTCAACAACAAAAAGACCAAATCAATACCTGGATGGCGGCTAACGGATACACAAAAGTGCATATCATTGGACATTCACAAGGTGGTCTTGATTCCCGTTACATGATATCTAACCTTAGCATGGCAACAAAGGTTTCTACATTTACTTCGCTCAATGCAGTGCACAGGGGAACTCCTGTTGCTGATATCGCTCTCGCAGTTATTCCTTCCTGGTTACAACCTTCGTTTGGAGTAGTTGTAAACCTGATTGGAAAGCTGATTTATAAAAGCAGCCAGGATGTGATCACAATGGCAAAATCTTTAACTACAGGCTCAATGGCAACATTCAACACGAATACACCAAATAAATCTGGTGTTAAATACTTTTCCTATGGTTCTAAAATAACAGTTCCGGATCTTATTCAACATCCACTGATGGGAGTTTTGTATCCTATTACCTGGGCCGGTGGCGTTTTCAACGGACAGGGCGGTGCAAATGACGGTGTGGTTCCATTTACCTCACAAAAATGGGGAACCTGGAAAGGTGAACCAAGCTATGGAATCTTAACAACAGGTATAGATCACCTCGAGGCAACGAACTGTGCAAACGGTGGATCTCTCTGGTATGACGTAAATGGTTATTTCCTGAAAATGGCGACCAACGCAAAAAGTAACCAATAGTTAATATTTAATTCTTGTAGATAAAATCCCTTACAGTAAAACTGTGAGGGATTTTTTTTTGCCTTCTGACAATAACGAGGAACAAATGAACAGTAATATGAAAGTTTTAATTGGCGCAACAGCCGTGATCATCGTTTTGATTTGCGGATATTTTCTTTTTTTTGACAAGGGTAGCAGCCATAAGAAATCTGCAGACTCCGCGAGCGACATTGAAAGATACAAAAAAGCGCTTGAGGACCTGGGAAATGAAAAAGGTGAATTTCCGAAAGACATTACCGAGTCAGCAGGTTCACTTTTCGATGATGGAAATACTTTGAGCTACAACCAGATTATGGATCTTGCACAAAAGGGTAAGCTTGACCTGGTTAGCGAATTATGGAAACTGCGGAATAAATGTGGGGAGGAAATGTCCCTTGAAAAATGTCATCTCATGATTGCTGCTTTTCTGAATTCCCATTACCCTGATCCACAGAATAAGCATTTATCCAGAATGTTTTCGAATTATCTACAGTATGAAGAAGACATGAAAAATTTTAAAATCAATCCTGATCTGAATACCCGTGAAAGGCTTGCCATTTTAAACAAGAAACGGAGTCAGATTTTCGGAGAAAAAGATGCAAAACTAATTTTCGGAATGGCCGATAGCCGTCTGGAATTTGCTGAGGCATTATCAAATTTTCTGAATTCAACAAAAAATCAGCCAGGTGCAATCCGTGTGAAAAGTTACGAAAAGTTACGCCGTGACATCTACGGGGACTATTACAATGGGGTTATGGAAAACGAGTCCAAGTTTGATCAATACCAGATGGAAACAACTCTTCGGGAAAACGATATCAAAAAATCCGGCGATGAATCAAAACCAATGGTCCGTGAAATGCGTGTGAAATATTTCGGAAAAGATGGGGCTGACAGACTTGAAAAAGTTGATGAGGAGATCAGGGAACGCGAAAACCGCTATTCAAAACTTAAATCCGAAGAATCAAGGATTATTGCTGAAAACCCGTCAATATCGCAAGAAGAGAAACAAAAAAAATTGAATGATTTGAGAGTGAAAATTTTAGGGAAAGAGGAAGCGGAGGAATATTCAAGAAGAGAAAACATTGAGAATTACAAAGAGTAATTCAGCTTCTTTTTGAAAAAATACTTCTATTGTTTTTTAATCGGGATCGGAGTTTTGTCCGGTCTCGAACCTTTTGGATCAATCCTTGGTGGTGCGTTAAGCGGAGTGGGTCTTCTTTACCTCGGATGGAGTCTTCGTAATTCATCAATCAGGGAAATTCTTTTTTTCGGAATCATTGCTTCGGCTTCCATAACCATATTTGCTTTTAACTGGGTGATTTATGCACTTTGGATGATAACCGGGGGGAAATTTTTCTATTCGGTAATTCTGTTCCTCATCTATTGCCTGTTAAGTAATCTCAAAATTGTTTTGTTTCTTTTGCTATCCCGGTTCCTGAAGAGATTCCGGATTTCTTTTCTTTGGCTCTCCGCAGCCCTGATTTCGTTTTTGGATATATTTACATTTCAGATTTTTCCATGGTATTTCGGAAATCTGATTTCGGGAAATCTATTCCTGAAGCAGTCCGCATCCATTTTTGGTGTATTCGGATTGAGTTTTTTATCGGTTCTTCTTGCTGGAATTTTCATCAGGTTTGTGAGCAGGACAAAAAAGTCCATCCGGGAAAAAAATGTGATTTCACTAGTTATATTTTTCCGCCGGTTTCGTCCCGCATGTCTCAATTCAAAATCAAACCTTTTTAATGCGATTCTCCCGGTTGTAATTATCCTTTGCCTTCTCGTGTTTGGCCTTTTTCGTCTGACTTTCCGGGAATCGGGAACAGGGCCTGTAGTAGTTGTGGGTTTCATTCAGCCGGATACCGGAAAAGGTTTCCGGAAATATGCATCGGATGAAAATTTTATTCAGGTGTCTCTAAACAAAATTTTTAATCTTTCTCTCAGGGCGCTTTATTCAGGTGAAGGAAACATTGACCTTCTGATCCTTCCGGAATCAGCTGTTCCGTTTCATGGAATAAATCCGGATCAGGAAAACAGATCAAGGAATGTTTATTCTGTAACCTTTCACGGGATAATTGCATTTTTGACAAGACTCGGCAATGCGGATGTCTTTTTTAACGAAATGAATTTTAAAGAGGGGAGGCTTTATAATCTGGCGAGTATTTTACGGGCTGGTGAGAAGTTACCTGACAGTTATGTGAAGCATATTTTGCTGCCTTTCGGTGAGTTTGTCCCTTTTTCGAATCAGTTTCCATGGCTCAGATCACTCTTCAGTGAAACTGGAGATTATGTAAAAGGCAGAACAGCGAAAAATATTCGTTACAGTTATAAGTTAAAAATAGATCCGGTCCGGATAGATCCGGTTTCTGAAAGCCAACTGGGAATTCTGAATCAACCGGATGCAATCCTAAGTCGGCCCCGGAGTCCGGCCGGCCAGGGGGAAGGTTATTTCGTACCTCTGATCTGTACTATGGAGTCGCAATGATACGTGCTATTGAAATGGGCGTTCCACTCATACGCCCGACTCTGGATGGTGTGTCAGGTGCAGTGGATGAATTTGGGATTGAAATAATAAAGCCAACTGAAATTGGAGAAGAGACTTACAGGATTTTTGAAATAAAAACAGGTGGTATAATAACATTCTACAGAATTGCGGGTGATCTCCCTTTGCATATCCTGAATTTACTGATTTTTGCCGCCGGCTTCGTACGTTTTTTATACGTTAGGCGGCATAGAGACCACATTTAACAACGCAACGCTTTGCTTTTTTGTGCAAGATAAGTTTTGGAATTCAAATCACGTCCTATTATTTTTTCGATAAAAATTGATGCTTCTATGAGTTTCTCCAGTTGCATCCCGGTTTCAAATCCCTGGTGTTCCAGAAGATACACCAGATCTTCCGTTGCAACATTTCCGGCTGCACCCGGAGCATAGGGGCATCCCCCAAGTCCACCTCCTGACGAATCGAATGACCGAATTCCGGCTTCGATTGATTTTTGAACATTTGCAATTGCCATTCCAAAAGTGTCATGAAAGTGACCCGCAAAAAAATCCGGCTTATAATGTTTTAATAATAATTCAAGGAGTGCATCAACTTCTTCCGGAACGGCAGCGCCTATCGTTTCGCCCAGGGAGATTTCATAAATCCCTTGTTCCGATAATTTGTTTACCACATAGAGAACTTTTTCGGGGGATATTTTTCCCTCATATGGACAATAGATAACGGTGGATACATACCCCCTTACGCGGATTCCATCAACCCTTGCCTGAACACTGATGTCGCGGAAAATCTCAATGGATTCATCGATCGTCCTGTTAATATTTTTTTTTGTGAAAGAATCGGATGCTGCAGTGAAAACTGCAATTTCACGAAATCCGGCTTTTATGGCAGATTCATATCCTTTCCTGTTTGGAGTCAATGCAGCGTAGTTGATCCCATTCTGAAAATTAATTTTTTCGGACAATTCTGATGCATCCGAGAGTTGGGGAATCATCCCCGGTTTCACAAAAGATGTAACTTCGATGTTCTTAACACCGGCATCTGTCAGCAACCGGATGAACTGAAGTTTTTCTGCCGTTGAAATCGCTTTCTTTTCGTTTTGAAGTCCATCCCGTGGACCAACTTCCGTAATTTTTACTTTACCTTTCATTTGAGAACAATGATAATCTGCACTTGCCAGAAAGAATAGTTTTTTTTAGATTAGTTTTATGTTCGAACTTGATAAAGATTTCAATCTGTATGCAAAAGGAATGATACCGGACGAATTTTCGAAGACAGCAAATTTCAGGGAATGGGCTTCCGTTGTCATTCCGAGGTTTGTTGAATTAGGGTCTATTTATGAGAAGGCGTTAACCGGTGATGGCAGAATGATTGGTATTGAAAAAAAAGACATCATCGAACAGTTATCAGTTCTTTTTAACGCAGTACTGTCGCTTCGTTTGCAAGTCGGTAGTGATAAAAAAGATATAGAATTCAGTCTAAAGAATGAGCAGAGAGGCATTGTAGAGTTCATTTTTTCGAGTGCTACCTTCTGGGAAATGAAAGGAACTCTGCCCGGAAATTATAAAGTGAGAAT
>JAIOQL010000457.1 GCA_021413405.1 Leptospira sp. | reverse complement strand
AATGTTGGAATAAGTAGTTCCCTTAGAAGAAGGATCTGCGTTTAAAGAATCTCCCAAAGAAAGTTGCCCGCAAGCCGGGACTCCGACTTTTTGCAGTTCTGCACTGATTAAAAGAAATAGTGCACCCAAAACATTCGTGTTATTTTTTTTGTCTTTAGCACAGTTCACTGTAAGTAAAGCCGTTGCTATCATGCCAATCATGACAGCGGTCGAAAATATTTTTTTCATAAAATCCTCTTATATGTAAATTAACATGCACTGATTCCTGCCATGTAATTTATTTTCAATCCATATAAGTCGGTTTGCATCCGCGTAGAAATCAATGATACTCTCCAGGGTAAGAACGGCATTTTTCAAACGAATTAACGAATCCGTAAATTTATTCTCGCCTGATTTTCTCCTATAGTTTTTTATTAATTATCAGGTATTATTCGAAGGAAAAATTTATGAATTACATGTTCAGTAGAATCTTCAAATTTATTAGAAACCCGCTTTTTCTAATCTTTCTTGTTTTTACGAATTGTGGAGAAAAGTATACTTCATTTCTGGAGCTCGACAGCAACCAGGATGGAAAGATCGATAATTATATGATATCGTTGAAAGACGGTTCCCTTGGAATTCTAATTGCAACCGATGAAGACAAAGACGGAAAATTTGAAGATCTTTCATGGGTCGTTGGTGAACCCGGTAAAGAAAAAGAAAGCCAGGTCGTATTTAACCAGATATCCAAAAACGGTGCTGCGAAATCAAAAACCTGGTATGGTCCTGGAAATATCAAATTAGTTGAATTTAGCGACGAAGATGGGGACGGGTTTCTGGAAACAAAGGCATATTTTAACAAAGAAGCAAAGCCAAAAGTGGTTAGCGGACACATCGCGAGAATCGAAATTGATACAGACAAAGACGGAAAAACAGATGCATGGCTTTTTCCGGCTGATCGGATAGAAATTGATTCTAATAAAGATGGAATTCCCGATAGAGTTTCAGTCAACCCGGACAAAATCAGGGAAGCATTTCAGCATCTTCATGCAAAAAAGAAATTTGAATTAGAGACAATGTCTTTGGGAAAAGAAAATTCTTTTGTTTTGCATCCTGAACTGATCAAAGAAGAAAGATGGAAATCAATTATCAGTATCAGTTTTTAGTATGTTAACGTAAATTTGTAATTATTCTTGCGGAGTAATTCTCTGGAATTTACATTCCCATGCAAAATCTCAGGCAATAAAAAAGCCGCCCATTTCTGAGCGGCTTTCTCCAAATTACAGCAATCTAAATTTTATTCAGAATTGTGTGTATGTTGAAGGGCAGGCTGCACTTGCAGTTCCAAGACCAGTTGCTGGAACGGCTGTAAAGCCTGATCCATAACCGCATTTTAAGCTGGTAGTTACAACTGCAGTAACTGCTGCGCCATCAGTTGTAGTTAATGGAGTTGCAGTAGGTAATGATCCCCCATAAACAGAGGCCAAAACTGATTTTAAAGAAGCATCCGCTGCAATTACTTTTGCACAAGGTACACCACTGTTGAGAATAGCTGTAATCCAGGCGTTATAGTTGGCTCCGGAGAATACAGCTAATTCAGTTGGGCCATAGGCTTTCATCGCAGCAATTGCTGAAGCTGTAAATCCAGTTGTTGATGTGCCACTTGTTGCAGCCGTTTTGAGATCAGCTAAGCTCGTCGCCATGTCTGTTGCAACACTGCTTGTTGTAATATAGGACGATAACGCTTTAACTGCAGTGACACTCGCAGTATCTTTGCAAATGAAAACATTCGACATTTTCCCGGAATCAAGCCTGCCGCTACCAACTGTAGTGCATCCTGTGTTCCCACTTGTGAGCGCGGTTTGTTGAGCTGTTACTGTCGTTGTAGTGACTGCATTTTTTGAATTCGTTACAGCTGTACTCAAAGCTGAGCAGCTCGAAGAATTTGCATCATAAACAGCCTTCAGAGCATCATATCCGGTTCCAACTGCTGTGACGGCTGTAGCAGGATCGATTGTATAAAGTCCTGTCTGTAATGTCGAAGCATTGCAACCACCTTTTGGAACAGTCAGCCCGGTGGCAGAGTATACAGTTCCACCAGTCGATTTGGTAACTGAAGCACAGTTTCCACTCAGTTGATCCAATAGGAAGAAAAGGAGCAGGTTTGTGCTGCTATCGTCTTTTTTCTTGGATGAGCAATTTGCAAATAAACCAATAACAATTGCAAAAGCAACCGCACCGGAAAGTAATCTTCTATTCATTTTTAATATCCTCAATTAAATAATCCCTGTATTTTGGGCTGCTTGTTTTTTGATGTCAAGAAAAAAGTGATAATAGTGAATCATTTGTTGCCGGGAAAAAGGAACTCTCAGGTATAAATACTCTATTGTGTTAAAAATTGAAGTTAAGTATTAAACCGATGATCCAGGAAAAAGAAATTTGCTCTAATTCGTTCTAATCCAGCAGAATAATAGGGCATTTATTGAAATTATGTCAATTGGGACGCAGGTCTTTATCTGAGAGCCTTGAATCTATCTGAGAATGAGTCCAGGTTCTGACCAGCCAATGTAAAAAGATTTCCGAACTGATCTTACAAGGTTGCTTCTTTTGAATATTTCCTGAAAACCCGGTAGGCAGGAAATGAGATTGCCCCGACTCCGAGCAGGAATACAATCCGGATGATCCATGAAGAAAGCGGGGGTTCCGTGATTGAATACGAAAATTTTTCGTTGGTAGTGTGCTCCCCGGAACTGAAATTGATCAGCCTCGGATTTTCTTCCAAAGTCTTCTGGAAATCAAATTCCGGGTAATATGCATATTTGTTTCCGTAGTAGATTCTGAACTCTGTTTTCTCCGGGATTGGATCAAGCGGAGGCAATTGAAAAATAATTTCTTCCACTGGAGAAAAAGCTTCGAAGGAATTTAAAGTCAGCGGAGAATCGTCCCCATCCATAATTGTTAATTTCAGAGGTGAATGAACTGTTTGTGTAAGAAAAATGCTTTTTCCGGTCTTATCCGATTTTTTCTTTTCAATAACCGAATTTACCAGGTTCACATAATTCTTCCTACCGTCTTTGTAGGCAATTTCAATATTCCTTTTGAATCTTTCTTCTTTGAATTGAAGAACGATTCTCCGAAAGGGCTTTGATAGAGGATTATCGAAATAATATATTGTGGCTTTACTGTCACCGTCCGAAGACTTTTTGAGATCTGACAATGCTATTTCAGTTTTGTATTCCATCTGCTCTTTAACCGGAGAATATGTTAAATGAGGGAAAAAAAATTCTTCTTTGGAATCAAATTCAAGACGGATATATGAATATTTTCCGGAGAAGAATTGAATTTTACCGGAAGAATTCGCAACATCGCCTGCGTACCGGTAGATAGATTTTATTTCAGAGTTTTCCCAGTAGTCGGGGTTGTTGCTGAAAGAAACATTTACTGTCGTTTCATACTGGCCTTCGTTTGTAACCGAAAGTTCGGAATATTCCAGATCATCAGCAAGATCAGGCAATTTTAGAACATAAACTCTCTTATTTTCCCTGACTTCATTGAAAATAATTTTTGGAATTTTCTGGCCGGTTTTTCCTGCCGTTTTCAATGCTTCTCTTGTAAAAAAAGGAAGCAGTTTTCCGTTGAAAACAATTCTTCTGTCATTGGAGCCTGAATATCGCGAAATTTCTTCGTCAATCAGAAACCTGCCATATTGAGGTTCTTTGGACGCGGGATCAATTTTATCTGATCCGGAAATTCCTTTGTAATATCTGAATCCATTCGTTCTCGCATCATCAGCCATCGTTTCGTTAACGCTAACGCTTAGCAGGGATCCAAAAAAAAGCAGTGCTGTTACGGAAAATTTTTTCATGTGTCCGTCACCTTGTTTTTATATTTTTGATAAACAAAACTGAGAAGGACGAGCCCGCCACCGAGACTGAAAGCTGCAATAATCCTGACGAGGAGACTCATTGTCCAGATATCATAAAGATAAAGTTTCAGTAGGAGTATTCCTATCACTGCCATTCCACTGATCCGGAATGATTTGTACGATAAAATGAAACCGGGGATTAGTGTTGCAGCTGCATAGAAGGCGAGCACGTAGGAATATCCCAGATTTCTATAATGCAGATTCCGGACAAGGTATCTGTTTTCAACAAGAGTTCCCACAATGATTGAAAACAATGCCGCAAAAACAAAACCGCGCATAAATGAATGAAGAGGATTTGTTTTCTGAAGATGGTAAACAAGAAGGAGGAAGGCAGAGGCCAGAAAAAAAAGTGCAAAGCGGGGATTAAAAAGAAAAATATAATCTGCATTCTCCAGGCTCTCAACAAAGAATAATCTTCCCAATGAAAGCATCCAGAGAAGCAAAGAGATCAGAATGAAAATCCGGTTACGGTCTATGGAGCCCATCACAGATACTGAGGCAGCAAATAAAATCCAGGAAAGAGTCAGCCAGTTTCCTTCGGAAAAATCAGAAATAGCGGCAAAGAAAACGGCAACCCAGGAAATAAGCAAAATTGTTTTCATTAGTTTTGTTCCGGAGTTTTGTTTTTCAATAGGAACAATTCCCTTGCGGTCGAACAGTTCAATGAATCCGATCAGAACAAAAGCAAGAAAAAGGAAAAAATGTGAAGTGAGATTCGGATGAAATTTATTCACAGTCCAGTAGGCCAAAGAAACGTAGGAAAGCAGCGTCAGAATAACCATCACAATGCTGTCGTCGGAAGTTTTTTTTCTGAGTAACGGCATTAGAACCAGTTCCCGGAAAAGAAAAATTGCAAGGAAAAAAGAAAGGAAAATAAAAGGAAATGCGAAACTGCTACGCACAAGATTTATCGATGCCCATGTAGAAAAGACGATCACATTGCTTGCAACCAATAAGAATGGAGATATGCTCCAGGAATTTTTTCTGCTGGCATATAAAAAAAGCAGATTCACTGCAGTCATGTAAGTAAACAGGAACCTGTATGAATTTTCTCCGGAGGACATCAGAACAGGTGAAACGATGGATCCTGCAATTCCAAAAATATATAATATTTGCTGGCCATTGTTTGATGCTATGATTGAAGTCCCGAGGCTCAGGATAACAAGCATGATGAACGTTTCTTCTGTTCCAATCAGATTGTAGTAGTAATATCCCCCAAAAATACTGAGATATAATATAGAAATTCCGGTTCCAAAAATGGATTCAGGCAATATGCGAAATTTTTTCGAAGCGAGATATACACCAATGATACTGATACCGAATCCTATAGTCATTCCAATGTAAATTCTGCCGGATTCATTGATCCACCTGTGATCGAACGCAAATTTTATGAACCAGGCACTTGCAAGAATAATAGTTACAAGTCCAAATTTACCAATAATATTTCCGCCTAGAAGCAATTCAGCCTCCGGGTTGATTACTTTTCGTTTTGGTATTTGAACGGGAGCTACCGCAGGTTTCGTTTGAATGGAAACAGGTTTTATAGCCGGATCTTTTTTTTCAGAACGGAATGAATGAATTTCATTTCTGAGAGAAGCTAATTCCTGTTCAATGGAATTTAGCTTTTTGGTTAATATATTTAGTTTTTCTTCTTCTGACATTTACTTTTCGGGATTTGCAATAAAGAACATTCGACATAGCATCCTTTCTGTGCTAATCTTTCACAGCAAATTTCTCATTGAAGAGTCGCGATTTTTAGTTTTCCGGGAATATTTTATTGCTTTTGGAAATCTGCAAGAAGAGAATCCGGTGAAAATTTTTCAGGTATTTTGGCTTCTGTTGGAGTTCCGACAAAGTTAAGTTTCAAAAATCGTTGTATTTTAGCCATTTATAACCAAAAACACATCGATTTGAAGGAAAACTTCAATCTATAAGTAATTATTAACGTTTATTAGCTAAAAATAACTGCTTAAAAGGTTTATTTCGTGAAATTAAATCAAGAGACATAAATATATAAAACAAATCCAACAATTTATAGCAGTTCATTGACCTAAAAAGTGGTTTATTTTGCTATTAGAAAGAGTAAGGTAGTAATTAATCAGGGCATTCTGTGGCTAAACCTCTCCTAAAAATTTCTATTTGGGCAATCATTCCTATTTTTTCAGTTATAGGGTGTATTCCGTCATTAAACCAGAATCCATTGGAAATTCTGAGCATTCTGCGAATTTTTAATACCCCTGCGGAAAGGACATTCACAGTTGGTGGAGCCGTATCAGGCCTTGTTTTTGGCAGTTCTGTTTCACTTGTTAACGGATCAGAAACCTTGACTATTTCTGCGGACGGTAATTTTACATTTTCTACAAAAATCAAAACCGGAGCAGGATTTGAGGTCACAAGTTCTGTTCTTCCTTCCGTTTCAGGATTAACCTGTTCCGTATCAAATGGAAAGGGTATAATTCAAACTTCGAATATTTCTAATATTACTGTAACATGCGGGTATGGTCCGGGGTATTATTCAGTTGGGTTAAACGTTACCGGACTGGCCGGGACATTGACTGTTTTGAACAATTCGGCCAATAGCACTGGTATCACTTCGAACGGACTCACTAATTTATCTTTCAAAGTTAATACCGGAAATCCATATGCTGTATCCATTCAAACACAACCGACCGGGAAATATTGCAATTTTGAGGATATTTCCCTAAGTACCGGCACCATGCCCGGATCTACAGTGATCCTGAATATTAATTGTGTAACCGGATTTGCAGTTTCCGGAAATGTACAGGTAGCCGCGATCTCAGATTTGGGGACAACGTATTCGCAATCCTCAGTTTATATAGCAACGAAGGCAGGAGGATTCCCGACTAACGTTGGCGGACCCGGGGTTGCTCCGGGTCTGACGAATGGAGTCGGGGGAGCTGCCAGATTCAATAATCCCAGAGGCTTAACGACCGATGGAACATCTGTGTATATTGCTGAATACATTAATAACACAATCCGAAAATATGATATTGCTACCGGGGCTGTTACAACTATCGCAGGCGGGAATACTGGTGGAGGTGTCGCCTGTCCCGGAACCTTTCAGGCAGCATGTAAAGATGGGATCGGAACGGCTGCACAATTCAATAGTGTTTATGGTTTAACTACGGATGGAACAAATCTCTATGTGATCGATATTGGAAATAACAGGATCAGAAAAATCCTGATATCAACCGGGCAGGTCACAACTATTGCTGGAGATGGAAATGCGGGCGGGTTTCTCGATAGCGCAACCGGCCTGACAGCAAGCTTTAATTCACCACAAACACTGGTATTAGTTAATAATGCGTTATATATTATTGACTACACCAACAGCAGAATTCGTAAAATGAATCTGCAAACAACGGCAGTTACTACAATTGCAGGAACCGGTGCATCTTCTTCCATTGATAACGCAGTAGGAACATCTGCTACATTTAATAACCCGAACAATATAGTAGCCGTAAACGGATTTTTATATGTTACAGATACAAGTGGTAGCAAAATCAGGAAGATTGATCTTACCGGAACGAATCCCGTTACAACAATTGCTGGATCAGGTGTTGCAGCGACAGTAGACGGGGTAGGATTAACAGCTCAATTCAACCAGCCATTTGGAATCACTTCCGATAACACAAACCTGTTTGTATCTGAAGCGACTGGAGCAATCCGCCAGATAAAATTATCGAATTTTGCAGTTACAACGATTGCCGGATCAGGGCCGGGTTACGCAGACAATGCAACAGTAAATGCCCTGTTTAACAATCCGGGTTATCTTGCGACAGACGGACTGAATATATATGTTTCCGATGTGACCAACCATTCTCTTCGACGACTCGAATCTGCAATCATCGCAAAATATACGTTAGACGGCAACGCAAATGACAGTGGAGGATTATATAACGGCACCAACGGAACAAGCGATTACATCAGCGTTCCGGATAACGCGGCACTCAGTCCTGCAAACATTACAGTTTCAATCTGGATAAATCCCGCTCAATTGCCAACAGGAGGGGCTTGGGTTGACCTTGTAGACAAAAGAGGTGCAGCAGGAATTGGATGGCAGTTATTCCTCCAGGAAGCGGGTGGAATGACCATACGCTGGCAATCGGCAGTCTCCGGAACGAGCCAGATGGCAAACATACCGCTAAATACCTGGAGTCATATTGCTGTGGCGCAAAATGGAAATACGGCGACCACATATCTGAATGGGCAACTGATAAATACAACAGGAGCAATCACAGCGGTAACCAATGACGCGTCAAAACCTCTGGAATTCGGTACGATTCAAAGCATTGCAGTCCAGGTTCCATCTGGTCTTGTTGCCTACTACCCGATGACGGGGAGTGCAAATGATGTGAGTGGTAATGGGGTGAACGGGACTGTTACTACTGCTTCACTTATTGCGGACAGATTTGGACAGGCAAATGCAGCATATTTATTTAACGGGGCGACAGATTTTATTTCTGCACCTGGTACAACCCTTCCAACCGGAAATGCAAGTCGAACTACATGTGCCTGGATCAAACCAGCGAATACTGCTGTTGGAAATATTGTGAGTTTTGGTTCAGCCGCGGCGAGTAGTGGAAATGGTTTGGCAAAGAATAGCGTCGCACTTTTGCATTATGGATTTGCTGATGATGTTGCCAATCCACATTTTAACATTACTGACAGATGGGTTCATGTTTGTGGAACGTATGACGGAGCGACCGCATCCTTATATTTAAATGGATCCTTTCTTGCAAGTTCAGCGAAAACCTGGAATACAACAGCCGCGACATTATTTATTGGTCGCAGAATGGATGGTGTAGAATTTTTTCCAGGGAGTATTGATGATGTTAGGGTTTACAATAGGCTTCTGAGTCTCAACGAGATACGTGCGTTAAGCGGCATACATGCGTTGCAGATACCGAATATGCAACTTCACCTTCAGGCAGATTCTCTGAGTGGATCTCCCGTAAATAACTGGGCAGACAATAGTCCTAACAATTTAACTGGAGGAAATTCGGCTGCTGATGGAAATTCGGTTGTAGCAGGAACAGCTCCAACATGGACTTTAAACGGGGTTCCAAACATTTTTTCCGGAAAACCGTATGTTACATTTAATGGAGCCACCCAGTTTTTACAGAATATAACAGGAACGTTTTCTGGATTAACAGGAAATGACCTCACTTATTTCATTGTTTTAAGGAGACAGTCTGCTGCCGGCCTTCAAATTGCTACGTTTATCGGTCCTACTGTAAGCGGTAAGAAATTTTTCTTTGATAAGCCTGCTGTTCCAGATTGCCCTGCCGCTTCGGGATTTACTCTGAACGAAGCTCCTTTGGTATGTAAAGCTCAGAGTACAACCGGATTCAGCGGAACTGGCGCTGGAACGGAAAGACTTTTTTCGCTAGTTTATGATTCTTCAGTCATTCTCGGCACTCCGTTTTCCTGGAACAACAGTCCGGCAGAGGGAACCACAATAGCAACGGGTGCAACATTTGCACCACCTACTGCCATTGCAACAAGTGGGATTCGGATTGGTTCTAATACTCTCGGAGCTCAATTTTTTAACGGCGATATTGCAGAGATTATTTATTATGATCGCGTACTGACAACTGCAGAAGGTGATTTAGTTCGATGCTATCTTAGTGCAAAATATGGAATTCAAATCGCAAATATTTGTCAATAGTTACCGGATATTGATATAATTTAGTCGATTATTTCAATTTACAGTCTTGATTCACAAGAAATCCTGTAAAGATCCATGAGTAATCTTTCACCCATAAACCGCGGTAAAAATCTTATGATCTCAGTTTCAGGAATACGTGGAACCATTCCGGATGGACTAGATCTGAATAATATCCCGATATTTGCTCAGGCATTCTCAAGCATCATATCCAACAAACAGGTCGTAATAGGAAAAGATTCCCGACCAAGCGGTTTGTTTATTGAATCAATCCTCACTGGAATTTTACTCTCTCATGGGAAAAATGTAATTTCTCTCGGTATTGTTCCGACTCCAACTGTGAAAGCTGTCGTTAATGCTACGAAAAGCGGCGGTGGAGTGATGATCAGTGCCTCTCACAATCCGATTGAATGGAATGCATTCAAATTCATCGGAAAAAACGGTTTGTTTTTTAATCAGTCTGAGATGAACCAGCTTCTCGAGAATATTAAAGATAACCGGTTTGCGGCACCAATCTATAATCCTGATTCAAAAATTATTGAGGACAATGAAAAATATATCCGCTTGCATTTTGAATCTGTCCTAAAGCGTGTCGATGTTCCGACAATACGCAAGCGGAAGTTCAAAGTTTTCGTAGATGCTGTAAATGGGGGTGGAAGCATTGTTATTCCAGCTTTTCTCGAATCTCTTGGATGCACGGTGATACGACATAATTGTGCCCCTGACGGCAAATTTCCACGCCCGCCCGAACCAACTCCAAAGGCACTGCTGGGGTCGGCAAAGAGAATGAAATCTTCCGGTGCTGACATTGGATTTGCACTCGACCCTGACGCTGACAGGCTTGTTTTGATTTCTAAAAAAAGGGGAGCCATTTCTGAAGAACTGACTCTTCCCCTAAGTATTCAGTCAATACTGACCAAAAAATCAGGAAAATCCGGGAAAGTAATCATCAATTTATCTTCAAGCTTCGTGACAGAAGACATAATTCATCCCTTTGGGCTAAAACTACTGCGTTCAAAAGTCGGCGAAGCCAATGTTGTTGAAAAGATGATCCGCGAAGGGGCCGTTTTTGGTGGAGAAGGAAACGGTGGTGTTATCGATCCAAAAATAAATTCCTTTGGGCGTGACTCCCTATCCGGTATTGCGCATGTATTGAATGTACTTGCACGTGAGAGAAGAGATCTGGATAGTGTACTCGACCTTATGCCTGAAGTGTTTATGGAAAAAATGACGCTTCCGGCTGAGGGAAAAAGCAAAACGGAACTGTTTCAGAAGCTAAAAGATAATTTCAATGCCAAAAAATTGGACGAAACTGACGGCTTACGTCTTGAATTCGACTCTTCCTGGATTCATGTCCGTTCTTCCAATACTGAGCCGATCATCAGAGTAATTGCCGAAGCCAGAACAAAAAATGATCTGAATAGAATCGTAGAAAAAACCAAGGAAATATTAAATAAATAATTATGTGTGGAATCGTAGGTTATGCAGGCAATAAAAATGTGGAATCTGTCCTTCTTGTAGGCCTGATCTGTCTTGAATACAGGGGATATGACTCGGCAGGAATCGCGGTATTTGATAAAGGTGACATCGAAATACGGAAAGAAAAGGGAAAGATCAAGGCTCTTGAAAACCTTTTAAAAGAAAAACCGGTGGATGGACACATTGGAATAGGCCACACCCGTTGGGCAACACACGGGGAACCTTCCCAGATCAATGCGCATCCTCATACTGATTCTAAAACGTCGATAGCAGTTGTTCACAATGGAATTATCGAAAATTATCAAAAGCTAAAATTTCAGCTCCAGTCAAAAGGTCATGTTTTTCACAGCAGTACCGATACCGAAGTTATTCCGCATCTTCTTGCAGAGGAACTAAAAGCCGGAAAATCAATAAAAGACGCATTCTTGAATATTTTCAGCAAGATCGAAGGGAAATGGGCAATTTCAGTTTTATTTGAGCGTGAACCAGATCGTGTTTACTTTGCCCAGGACGGCGCACCTCTCCTTATTGGAAAAGGAAAAAATGAATATTATCTTTCTTCTGCCATTGAAGCCTTAATCCGGAATTCTGCTGAGGTCTGCTACACTAAAAATAAAGAATGGGGCTATTTTACAAAAAACGAATTAGCTATTTTTGATTTTCAGGGGAATCCGATCGTTCCGGAATTTAAAAAACAGGAACTCAAATGGACTGAAATCGATAAGACCGGCTATCCGCATTATATGATAAAAGAGATTTTTGAGCAGCCATCAATATTCAGAAAAATTATTGAGAAACGGATGAATGGCGGTTATGAATTGAATTTTCCTGAATTCACTCTTCCAAAGGAAATTCTCTCCAGGGTGACCCGTCTGATAATCCAGGCTGCCGGAACAAGTCTTCATGCAGGAATGATAGGTAAACATTACCTTGAGCAATTCCCTAAAATTCAGACAGATTCAGAAATGTCATCTGAGTTTGTTTACCGCAACCCCGTTGTGGAAGGCGACACTATGATAATTGCAATCTCGCAATCAGGAGAGACTGCAGATACGTTAGCCGGCATTTATGAAGCAAAAGCAAAGTTTCTCAAAGTCATTTCGCTTGTGAACAATGTAAATTCTACAATTGCCCGGGAATCTGATGCATTCATTGATATGCTTGCCGGACCTGAGATCGGAGTCGCAAGTACGAAAGCATTCACTGCCCAATTAATGCACCTGTTTCTTTTTTCTTTGTATGTAGCCTCTTTAAAATGGATGATTCCTGAAGAAGAATTGAAAGCCCTTCTTGATGAAGTGAAACTTCTTCCTTCAAAAATGGATGCTATATTAAATAAAGCATCCATAATTGAAAAATGGTCCAAAGATTTCGTAGATACGAAAGATTTTGTTTTTCTTGGAAGAACATATAATCATCCCGTTGCACTCGAAGGCGCGCTGAAATTAAAAGAAATATCATATATTCATGCGTCTGGTTATGCAGGGGGTGAGCTTAAACACGGGCCAATTGCCCTGATTACCAGCGAAGTTCCTGTTGT
Source organism: Leptospira sp. (assembly GCA_021413405.1). GTDB lineage: Bacteria > Spirochaetota > Leptospiria > Leptospirales > Leptospiraceae > JAIOQL01. The sequence continues at coordinate 8,577 of JAIOQL010000457.1, read as the reverse complement.
ATGCATTGCAATTGATTCTGAAATTTACCCAAAGATGGTATCAAACATTGAAGAGATAAAAGCACGTCATGGCAAAATAATTTCAATCGTTAATGAAGGCGACGAGCAGGTTAAAGCGCTTTCTGACTATTGTTTCGAAATACCGAAATGCTCAGAGGTTTTAAGTCCGCTTTTGACAGTGATACCTTTGCAACTTCTTTCATATTACGTAGCTGTTGCCAGAGATTATGATCCTGATAAGCCCAGAAATCTGGCAAAATCCGTAACGGTAGAATGAAAACAAAAATTGAAAGAATCCTTATTAATGAAACAAATATTCCTGAGGGATTAAGCATCTCCACCCGCTTCCGGTCTTTTTCAGAAATAAGGACTGGAATTTTCAATACAATTCAAAGAGTGAAAAAAAAACATCCGGGTGCGAAAATATATATTTCGCATGAAAACCGGTTTTTTTTATCGGCATTCATTAAAAGAAATCCAGGGTGCCAGGTTCATGACGGCGAAGCCGTTGATATGGAGATCCGTCCGAGTGGATATTTGCCATGGGAACTGATCGGTCAATCAGCGAAAAATATTGATGAAGACATTGAACTCTTCAAAGATGCGATTGCCTGGCAGAGTAAAATCAAAATCAAATCAGAGCGATTCAAGGTTGTCGGGAAGAACAGAAATCTATATATTCATCCCGACGCAAAAATATATCCGGGAGTTGTTCTCGATGTCAGTTCAGGACCGATTATCATAGATAAAGATGTAGTCGTCACTCCATTTTCTTTCCTGGAAGGTCCGTTGTATATAGCGCCTGACGCACGAATTGACAATGCAAGAATTACGGGTGGTACTATCATTGGACAGGCGTGTCGGATTGGCGGTGAAGTGGAAAACACAATTTTTGAAAATTTTTCAAATAAACACCATGAGGGATTTGTAGGTCATTCTTACATTGGAAACTGGGTGAACCTTGGAGCATTGGCAACAACAAGTGATTTGAAAAATAATTATGGCATTGTGAAAGTTCAGGTCCGGAATAATAAAATCAATACAGAGACTATAAAATTTGGTTCTATAATCGGTGACTTTTCAAAAATTGCTATTGGAGTAATGTTAAATGCCGGTTCAGTCATAGACATTGGATGCAATGTTACAAATCCAAGGGTGAACGGATATATTCCTGCATTCACATGGTCTGACGGGAAGGAAAGATACAGACTTGATCACTTCATTAACGATACAAAAAAAATTATGGCAAGGCGAAACAGAACCCTGTCTTCCGAAGATGAGTCCCTGGTCGCACATTTGTATGAGAATTAAAAGTAACTATATCCGGTAGAAATTCACTTGAGTGAAACAATAAATGCGCATCAAAAAAAGGGTAAGTTTGTTAATGTCGAAGGCATTAATATATTTACAATTGATCATGGAACAGGTGATCCTGTTGTCCTACTGCATGGCTTTTTTGCTTCCTCTTATTCATACAGAAAAATAATCCCGATACTTGGCGAAAAATATAGAGTCATTGCTCCTGATTTGCCGGGGATAGGATTTTCTGAATCACCAACAAGCTCCTATTCTCACAGATATTTCGCGCATCTGCTATTTAAGTTTCTTGAGCAAATGACAGATGAAAAAGTTCACCTGGTCGTGCACGATTATGCAGGACCAATTTCATTTCTTCTTTTGAACGAGCATCCTGAAAAAATAAAATCGATTACTGTCATTTCCTCATTTTTGAATTTAAAGAAATTCAGTCTGTATTTTCCATTGAATCTGATTAGCGTTCGTTTTCTTGGAGATTTTCTTTCCTTTTTCCTGAATTTTTTTACACTGCGTTTCTTATTTAATTTCAAATTCCTTTCAAAAGAGAAACCAATGGATTTTATCACTGCAAAGGATTATTCATTTTTATTGTTTAACGGAAAGACCCGGAGAAATTTTGTAAAAATGTCCCAATCGTTTGACCGGACAATTCACGCACAGAGAGATATGGAGAACGGGATTAAAAAAATGATTGGTGGCCGGCAAATACTGATGGGGCAGCACGATAAAATTCTAAGTCATATGGAATCTGAATATATGAAACAGGTGATGCGGCTCAGCCTGATCAATTATCTTCCTGGAAAACATTTCTTAATGGAGGATTGTCCTATGGAATGTGCTGCAAAAATAGATATGCTGGTGAAGGCATTTTCGAAAAGAGAAAAATAAAAAATTATGGAAATCATTGAATCCCAGATACAAACAGGCTCCCAGGAATATAAGGAAAACTACCACGACCTTTCTGGAAAAGTTGCAAACATAAAAAGCATAATTTCCAGGATAAAACTCGGAGGCGGTGAAAAAGTCGTCGCAAAGCACCGCGAGCGTGGAAAACTTACAGCCCGGGAAAGAATTGATGCGTTAGTCGACAAAGGCTCTCCGTTTTTTGAATTTTCAACGCTGGATGGCGAAAATGTTTATAGTGACAATGTACCTGGAGCGGGACTTGTAACCGGGATTGGAAAAATTCATAATACTGAATGTGTAATTGTTGCCAATGACGCAACTGTGAAAGGTGGAACGTACTATCCTCTCACAGTAAAAAAACATGTCAGGGCACAGGAAATTGCGATGGATAACAGGCTTCCCTGTATATACCTCGTGGATTCCGGCGGTGCTTTTCTTCCAATGCAGGATGAAGTTTTTCCGGATAAGGATCATTTCGGAAAAATTTTTTTCAACCAGGCAAACATGTCTGCATTGGGAATCCCTCAAATTTCAGTTGTTATGGGGAGTTGTACTGCGGGTGGGGCATATATTCCGGCTATGTCCGATGAATCTGTCATTGTAAAAGGTAACGGTACGATCTTTCTCGGCGGACCTCCTCTAGTCAAAGCTGCGACAGGCGAAATCGTGACGCCCGAAGAACTCGGTGGAGCCGATGTGCATTGCAGGATTTCAGGAGTTACTGATCACTATGCGGAAAACGATGCACACGCAATTGAAATTACCAGATCGATCGTGCAGAACCTGAACCGCAAAAAAAATATCTTTCCGGTTTCTTTTGAAGAACCACTCTATCCTTCCGATGAAATTTATGGAATAATAAACAAAGATGTCAGAAAGGCCTATGATGTGCGGGAAATAATTGCAAGAATTACGGACGGTTCCCGGTTTCACGAATTTAAAAAATTGTACGCTACGACAATCGTAACGGGATTTGCAAATATTTATGGAATGCCGGTTGGAATTGTCGCAAACAACGGAGTTCTGTTTTCGGAAAGCGCTCTAAAGTCTACTCATTTCATTGAGCTCTGTAATCATCGCAAAATTCCTCTTCTTTTCCTCCAGAATATTACCGGTTTCATGGTCGGGAAAAAATATGAAAATGGAGGCATAGCCCGGGACGGAGCGAAAATGGTCAGTGCAGTTTCAACTTCTGTTGTCCCTAAACTGACGGTAGTAATCGGAGGATCTTATGGGGCGGGCAACTATGGAATGTGTGGCAGGGCCTTCAATCCGCGATATTTGTTTATGTGGCCAAATTCCCGGATATCTGTTATGGGAGGAGAGCAGGCGGCAAATGTACTTCTTACTGTGAAACTGGATCAACTTTCCAAAGAAGGAAAGACCATGTCAGATGAAGAGAAAAAAATATTTATGAAGCCTATCACAGATGATTATGATTCAAAATCTTCCTGTATTTATAGCTCAGCGCGTCTCTGGGATGATGGAATTCTTGATCCTGCGGAAACCAGAAAAGCGATTGGAATTTGTCTTTCGAGTACAAAAAACCGGGAAATCCCCGATCCTGCATTTGGGATATTCAGAATGTAATGGCTAAAAAATTATATACAAAAAATAATAACCTGAGAATATCACACAGAATACGCCATGCTAAACAAATTTAGATACATTTTGCTGCTTTTTGGATTATCTTTATTGTCTCTATCCCTGTCTGCTGAAACAATACTCCTGAAAAATGGAAAAATAGTTAAGGGCAGTGTCATAGACCAGAACAGTAAGGAAATTTCAGTAAAATTGCCGGATGGCAAAACACAAAAATACCCGAAAGGTCAGGTATTAAAAGTTATTTATAAGGAAGTCGACGAAAAAGAAGCCAGACGAATTCACGATGAAGAAGAAAAAGCAATAGCCGCAAAGAAGAAAATTGAAGACGATAAGAAACTTGCTGGCGACGAAAAGAGATCAAAAGAAGAAGCAGATCGCAAGACAAAAGAAGCGAGAGAGGCTGAAGCCAGAAGGACTCCTTTGACAAGGTTTGGCGTTGCGTGGAGATCCGCAGTGCTGCCAGGCTGGGGACAATGGGCAGATAAAAGGAAAACACCTGCTATTGTTTTTCCCGCGCTCATTCTTCTTTCGGGGTACAAAACTTATGTAATGAATCAGGAATACAGAAATTCCGTTCGTGATTTCAATCATCTGGGTTCTCCATATTTACGTGCAACTCCTTCATCGGCTACCCTTCAGGATCCAATTAATGCATACATATATAACCGCCCGTTTCAGCTTCAAAGGGATACAGTTGACAGGCATTATAGGGAAACCAGGATTTTTGGTGCTCTCACTCTTTTGATATATATTCTCAATGTTGCAGATGCTGCTTATTTTCATAAAGATTCTGAAAAAGTGAGCGGTTATTTCTTTGATTATAGACCTGCCAGCATTTCTAAAAATATACCAAATCAGACCATTCAAAATAGTGATTATCTGACAATTGGTTATTTCTTCACTTTTGATTGATACCGGTTTTACCTTTTCAGGCGTAGCAATTGACCATCTGGTTAATCAAGATTCTATTCAACGAGCATCCAGTTAAAATTACGAAACAAAAAGAATCGCAAATCCGATGATTTCGTCCTGTCGGGGTTGGCTTCCCCTGATTCTGCTTAATATTTATACATTTTGATAATTCAATAAACCATTTATCTGCATTCGAACTTTTCTGATTAAAAAATCCCTGTTAAATAGGTTTGTTCGGATGCGGAGGCTGTCTTTCCTTCGGGTATCCCGTATCTCTGGCGGTCCTTACTATTTTGATTTTTTTTTCGTCATAGGTACCCGATTTGCATAGGTAAAGTATACTTAAATGTAATTGGTTTTTTTAGGAGGGTCTATGCAGAAACGTACATTTTTGACAGTGATTTTGTGCGCCTTAATTATGGCACCATTTCTTTTGTTCGCACAAGCGGCATCCACTGCTGACGCAAAGGCTATCGATGCCTTGAAGCCTGGTTTAGGCGATTTGCGTGTTGGTTTGGATACAGTTTGGGTATTAGTGGCCGGAATGCTGGTATTCTTTATGAATGCCGGATTTGCTTTGGTGGAGAGCGGTTTTGCAAGAAGCAAAAACACAGTCAATATTCTGGCTAAGAATTTTGTTGTATTTGCAGCATCAACATTTTCGTTCTGGGTTATCGGTTGGGGATTGATGTTTGGGGACGGTAATCCGTTTTTCGGAACTTCTGGTCTCTTCTTTCTTACTGGAGCAGATAATTCGCCCGCGTTAGGAAAAGGATATGAAGCAATGAATCCTTTCTCAACGGCCGCTTACGCTGGTGTCTATAGTGCGATAAATTGGACTCCGGTTCCATTATGGGCCAAGTTTTTCTTTCAACTGGTCTTTGCCGGAACGGCAGCAACTATTGTTTCCGGGGCTGTAGCAGAGAGAATTAAATTCAGCTCCTTTTTGGTTTTCAGTTTCCTGCTTGTAGCTTTCATGTATCCGGTCACTGGACATTGGATTTGGGGTGGTGGAGTTCTTGGTGGGGCGCCGGGAGCGGAAGGGTTTACTTCCATTTTCGGAAACTTTAGAGATTTTGCAGGATCTACCGTTGTTCATAGTGTCGGCGGATGGGCCGCCCTGGCAGGTGCAATAGTTCTGGGACCGCGACTCGGGAAATTTTTGCCTGACGGAAAAATGAAACCAATTCTCGGGCATAACATGACTTCAGCTGCACTTGGAACTCTAATTTTATGGCTTGGCTGGTTCGGATTTAATCCTGGTTCCACAATGTCTGCAGGAAATGGAGTTGCAATTGCTCACGTTCTGGTTGCAACCAATATTGCTGCCGCGATGGGAGCTCTCAGCTCAACAGTTACAGCCTGGATTCTATTAAAGAAACCCGATTTAGGAATGATATTGAACGGGACTTTAGCAGGACTTGTTGCTATCACAGCACCGTGTGCCTTTGTGTCGATTGGCTCTGCAGCCATTATTGGCACCATTGCAGGTGTACTTGTAGTAGTTTCGGTGCTATTTTTTGATAAAATCAAAGTAGATGATCCTGTCGGTGCGGTTTCCGTTCACCTCGTAAATGGAGTTTGGGGAACCCTCGCGTTAGGACTTTTCTATAACACAGAAATTGCCAAAAATATTGCGGCATTGGATACCGGGTTGACTGCGGGTCAGCAAACCCTTACCCAATTAAAGGGAATTATCCTTGTAGGAATATTTACCTTCGCTATCTCGATGGTGATCTGGTATGCGCTGAAAATGCTTGGAGGAATTCGGGTGTCTGCGGAAGAGGAAACATCAGGGTTGGATATGGGCGAACATGGAGCCGAAGCATATCCTGATTTTACTAATCGGGCACATTGATACCAGGATAAGAATATCTAATTACAGGAGATAATGGAATGAAATTAATAATAGCGATCATTCAACCTCATAAACTGGAGGAAGTTAAAGAAGAGCTCACTAAAAACGAGATTTTCCGCCTTACAGTGAGTGATGTTCAGGGATATGGACAACAAAAAGGGAAAACGGAAGTTTTCAGAGGGCACGAGTATCAGGTAAATTTACTGAGAAAAGTGCGATTGGAAATAGCAGTAAACGATGAATTTGTCAAACCGACTGTAGATGCAATTCTCAAATCTGCAAAAACCGGTGAAGGAAAAATTGGTGATGGAAAGATTATGATTCTCCCTCTGGAAGAAGTAATCAGGATCCGCACCGGTGAACGTGGGAAAACTGCGATCTGATTTGCAATTAGAAGTATTATTGCAAATTTTTTAAAATCAAAAGAGGACTTTTTTATAAAAGTCCTCTTTTTTTCTTTATTATCTGACAGCCATTCTCAACATTTTCTTTTTAGCAGTAACTCCCGTGTATCGGGATATTTTTGTTTGTAATTAATTAACTTTTTTGGAGGGTCTATGCATAAACGTGCATTTTTGACAATATTCTTATCTTTGCTGGTAATGCTGCCTGGAATCCTGTTCGGTGATGCACCGGCGACCGCACCTGTTGCAACGCCGCCTGCGCCAGTAATGGACAAAGGAGACACGGCGTGGATGATTGTTGCTTCCGCTTTTGTCTTCTTTATGATTCCCGGGCTTGCATTATTCTATGGAGGGATTGTCCGGTCTAAGAACGTTCTATCCACAATGATGCATAGCTTTGTGGCTATTCTGGTTCTGACATTGCAATGGACTATTCTTGGATATAGTTTGTCATTTTCCGGAACGGGAGCATATTTCGGGGATCTTGGATTTCTATTTATGAAGGGTATAGATGAAAATACTTTGGAAGGAACTATTCCTAAATATGTTCATTTTCTATTTCAGGGCATGTTCGCTTTAATCACACCTGCTCTTATTTCCGGTGCGATTGCTGAAAGAGTGAAGCTTTCGGGATATACTCTTTTTATTGTTCTTTGGGCGACATTGGTATATGATCCTGTGGCGCATTGGGTTTGGGCGGCTGATGGCTGGCTCTTCAAAATGGGCGCCCTGGATTTTGCCGGAGGAACGGTTGTTCACCTGATTTCCGGTATAGCCGGCCTTGCGGCTGCATTAGTGATTGGAAAACGAAAAGGGGAAATCGGTTCCCTAACTCATCCGAACAATATGACTTATACACTGATCGGATCCGGATTGTTATGGTTTGGGTGGTTCGGATTCAACGCCGGTTCCGGTCTTGCAACAAACGGAATTGCTGCCCGTGCTTTCGTCGTAACTCTTGTTGCACCTGCTGCTGCGGGAGCGATCTGGCTGTTAATCGAATACATTCACACTAAAAAATCCACGGCTCTTGGTGCTGCTTCTGGAATCGTAGCCGGGCTTGTTGTAATAACTCCTGCTTCTGGCTATGTCGGACCAATGGAAGCAATGATTATGGGGGCGATCGTCTCTCCAATTTGCTATGGGGCAATAATTTTAAAAGGGAAATTGGGATATGATGACACCCTGGATGCTTTTGGTATCCATGGCGTTGGCGGTGCGTTAGGTGCTATTCTGACAGGAGTATTTGCCATTTCTCTGGCACAGGGAGTTACCCGTGGCGGACAAATCCAGGTTCAACTGATCAGTGTTGCAGCTACCGGGATTTATTCGTTTGTTGTTTCCTATATTCTTGCTTTCCTGATTGAAAAATCGATCGGATTCAGAATTGAAGAGGAAAAGGAAATTGCCGGGCTCGATACAGAGATTCACGGAGAAAAAGGTTACAATATCTAATTACAGGAGATAATGGAATGAAATTAATAATAGCGATCATTCAACCTCATAAACTGGAGGAAGTTAAAGAAGAGCTCACTAAAAACGAGATTTTCCGCCTTACAGTGAGTGATGTTCAGG